>JAICGY010000043.1 GCA_025922915.1 Candidatus Methylomirabilota bacterium
CCGCGACGTCGTCATCCCCTATCGCGCCATCCGGGCGGTCGACGTGACGCCTCGCCCCGTGCGCGGGATGACCATGCTGGGCTCGCGCGGGGTCTTCGGCGTCTTCGGCCGGTTCTGGAACGGCACGCTCGGCTTCTACCGGCTCTACCTCACGAACACGCGCGCGGTGGTCTGGCTCGACACGGAGCAGGGGTGGGTCGGCCTCTCGCCCGACCGGCCGGACGACTTCGTGGCCCGCCTGGGGTCCCGGCTCGGTCGCTCGCCGCGCTGACGTCTCACGTGAAGAGGTCGGGCGGGCCCGGGTAGGTCAGGCGCGTGCCGTCGAGCCGCGCGAAGGGCGTCAGCACGTGGGGCTGCGCGGGCGCGGCGCCGAGGATGTGGCGCACCTCGCGGCCGCGGACGACGAGCGCGTCGGCGACGAGCTGGCGGTGGCAGCGCCACGGGACGGCCTCCGCGCACATGATCGCGGTCGGCGCCGCCGCCGCCCGGGCGAGCAGGGTCGCCAGGTGGCCTTCGAACTCGTCCGTCTGCATGTAGTCCGCGTAGCCCCGGAACCCCGCGCTCCGCCAGCCGCGGTTGGGGGAATCGCGTCGCGCCGGACGGCGGCCGCCGAGCCCGGGCAGGTGCAGGTAGCCGAGACCGGCGTCGGCCAGCGCGCGGGCCAGTGGTCCCCCCGCGAAGTGGGGATGGCGGCGCGACGCGGGGTAGCGCCGCACGTCGGCGACGGTCGCGACGGCGTGCACCCGGAGGAGCGCCAGGAACTCCTCGAGCCCGTGCGTGGAGTGCCCCACCGTCCAGAGCACGCTGCCAGCCTACGCCCACCGGTGCCGCGTGCGGAGCCGGGACCGCGGGGTGGCGAGCGGGCGGGGGCCGCGTCGCGGCCCCCGCCCCGCGACTACACGGTGACGGTGACGAAGAGGCTGTTCCCCGCGCGCTCCACGAGCAGGAGCATCGGGGAGCCCTTGCCGTGGCGCTCGAGCGCCTGCCGGAGGTCCTCCGGGCTCGTCACCGGCTTGCGGTTGACCTCCACGATGACGTCCCCCGGCCGCAGCCCTGCCTCGGCGGCGGCGCTGCCCTCCCGCACCTCGCGCACGACCACGCCGCGCTCGGTCTTGGCGCCCAGCTGGCGCGCCAGCTCGGGCGTGAGCGGCTGCACGGCGACCCCGAGCGTGGAGCGGTCCGGGTCGCCGGCGGCCGCGACGACGGCCTCGTCGTCCTGCAGCCGCGCGATGGTCGCCGACAGCGTCACCGGCTTGCCGGCGCGCATCACCGTGATCGGCACGGCCCGGCCCACCGGCGTCTCGGCGACGACCCGCGGCAGGTCCTCCGAGCGCGCGACCTTGCGCCCGTCGTACTCCACGATCACGTCGCCCCGCTGCAGCCCGGCCCGCTTCGCCGGCGAGTCGTCGGCGACGGACGACACGAGCGCGCCCCGCGGCTCGTCGAGCTGGAAGCTCTTGGCGAGCTCGCGCGTGACCGGCTGGATCGTCACCCCGAGCCAGCCGCGCACCACGTGCCCGTGCTCGGCCAGCTGCGTGGCGACGGTCTTGGCCAGGTTGACGGGGATCGCGAAGCCGATGCCGACGGATCCGCCGGTCCGGCTGAAGATCGCCGTGTTGACGCCGACGGCCTGGCCGCGCGCGTTGATCAGCGGGCCGCCGCTGTTGCCGGGGTTGATGGAGGCATCGGTCTGGATGAAGTCGTCGTACGGACCGGCGCCGATGACGCGCCCGGTGGCGCTCACGATGCCGGTGGTGACGGTCTGCTCGAGGCCGAACGGGTTGCCGATCGCCATCACCGGCTCGGCGACCTGCAGCTCCTCGGAGTCGCCGAGCGGGATGACGGGGAGACCCCTCGCGTCGACCTTGAGCAGGGCGAGGTCCGTCTTGGGGTCGCGGCCGACCACCTTGGCCTCGAGCTCCCGGCCGTCGGAGAACTTCACGCGGACCTCGTCCGCGCCGTCGACGACGTGATTGTTGGTGAGCAGGTGGCCGTGGGGGCTGATGACGAACCCGGAGCCCATGGCGCGGGTCGGCCGCTGCGGGCGGTCCGGCCCGAAGCGCCGGAAGAACTCCTCGAAGGGATCGCGATCCCCGAAGGGGGAGCGCTCGCGCGGGCCGCGCTCCGGCCGCTCCGGGCCGGGCGCCGACACGGTCCTCTTGCTGGCGCTGATGTTCACGACGGCCGGCTTGAGCGCCTTGGCGAGGGCGGCCCAGTCCGGTGCGGGGACGGTCTTCGCGGAGACCTCCAGGGGATCCTCGGTCCAGAGGGTGCCGGGCTTCGAGTAGCCGAGCCCCGGCAGCGTGGCGACGAGCGTGAGCGCCACGGCCAGGGCGGCCAGCGGCCCGGCCCAGCGGCGAGATGTGACCTGCATGCGAGTTCCTCCTCGGTACGGCATCGTTGCGGCGGCCAGCGGGCCACCGCCGTTTCCGAGAGCATAGCCAGGGCCGGTGAGACCGCGATGAAACCAGGATGAGAAAGTTCTCATGCGAGGGGCAGGCGGAGGGTGAGGCGGGCGCCGCCCTCCGGGGCCCGGTCCAGATCGAGGGATCCCCCGTGGGCGACGGCGATCGAGCGGGCGATCGCCAGGCCGAGGCCGGAGCCCTGGGGATTGCGGACCCGGCCGGTCTCCAGGCGCACGAACGGCTGGAACACCCGCTCGGCGTCCGCGGGATCGATGCCGGGCCCGGTGTCGCTGACCGCCAGGCTCGCGGTGCCGTCCTCACGGGTGAGCGCGAGCGTCACGCGCCCGCCGTCCGGCGTGTAGCGGACGGCGTTCTCGGCGAGGTTGAGGAGCGCCCGCCGGAGGGAGCCGGCGTCACCAAGGACGGCCAGCGGGGTCGGGGCCGCGACCTCCACGGTGATGTCGCCGGGAGCCGCGAGCACGGCCGCGTCGCGGGCGACGTCGCGCAGGAGCGGCTCGAGCTCGACGGGACCGCGCGGCCCGGGGAGCCCGGCCGCCGCCCGCGAGAGCAGCAGGAGGTCCTCGGCCAGCCGCGTCAGATGCTCGACCTCGCCCAGGCTCGTCGCGAGGGCCCGGCGATACTCGGCCGGGGAGCGCTCGGCGCGGAGAGCGACCTCGAGGTGGCCGCGCAGGACGGTGAGCGGCGTCCGCAGCTCGTGGGCGGCGTCGGCGGCGAACCGCCGGAGCTGGGCGAACGCCCCGTCGAGCCGGTCCAGCATGCCGTTCAGGGTGTCGGCCAGCCGGTCGAGCTCGTCGCCCGTGCCGTGGCGCTCCAGGCGGCGGGCGAGGTCCTCGGCGCTGATCCGGCGGGCGTCGCGGGTCATCTCGTCCACGGGGCGGAGGGCCGTCCGGGCGAGCGTGAAGCCGCCGAGCGCGGCCAGGCCGACGCCCACGGGCACGAGGACCAGGAGGCTGCGGCGGAAGCGGCCCAGCGTGCGCTCCGTGCGGCCCAGCGGCGCCGCGACCTGCACGATGCCGGTGACGGCGCCCCGCTCGAGGATCGGCAGCGTGACGAGCCGGAGGTCGTCGCGGCCCTCGCGGGGCAGGGTCTCGAACGTCGTCTCCCCGCGCGCCGCGTTGGCGCGCGCCGTCGGGGTCAGGGGCAGGGGCTCGCCGCCGCGCGCCCGCGCGGAGGCGGCGGGCACCCCGCGCGGATCGAGGAAGCGGAAGAAGCGGCGCGACAGCTCGGGGCCGAAGAAGTCGCGCATGAGCGCCTCGACGTCGCGCTCCCAGTCGAGGTCGGGCGAGGCCGGCCCCGTCTCGGCCACCACCCGGGCCACCGTCAGCAGCGAGGCGTCCACCTCCTGCAGGACGCTCCAGCGGAGGAGGGAGTAGGCGAGCGCGCTCACCACCACGAGGATCGCGAGCACGATCGCCGTGTACCAGAGGGTGAGGCGGCCCCGGATGGAGAGCGCCATCAGTCGTCCTCGGCCCGCAGCACGTAGCCGGCGCCCCGGACGGTGTGCAGCAGCCGGCGCTCGCCGGGCGCGTCGACCTTGCGCCGCAGGTAACCGACGTAGACGTCGATCACGTTGCTCTCCGGGTCGAAGTCGAGCCCCCAGACCCGCTCGGCGAGCATGGGCCGCGTGAGCACGCGCCCGGCGTTGCGCATGAGGTACTCCAGCAGCGCGTACTCCCGTCCCGTGAGCGTGATCCGGCGCCCGTTGCGCGTCGCCTCGCGCCGGAAGGGGTCGAGGACCAGGTCGGCCACCTGGAGGATCGCCGCGCGCTGCCCGCTGCCGCGGCGGAGGAGCGCGCGCACGCGGGCGAGGAACTCCTCGAAGGCGAAGGGCTTGGTCAGGTAGTCGTCGGCGCCCGCGTCGAGGCCGGCGACCCGGTCGGACACGGCGTCGCGCGCGGTCAGCATGAGGACCGGCGAGGCCACCTTGCGGTCGCGGAGGGTGCGGAGGACGGCGAGCCCGCTGCGGCGAGGCAGCACGACGTCGAGCACGATCAGGTCGTACGCGGGGTCGCCGGCGGCGAGGTCGAGGGCGCTGTCCCCGTCCTCCGCGACGTCGACCTGGTGGCCCTCCTCCTCCAGGCCCTGCCGGATGAAGCTGGCGACCTTCCGCTCGTCCTCCACGACCAGGATGCGCATCGCTGCCTCCGTCGTGCCGGACCGCCCGGTCGGAACCGGCGGCCCGGCCGGTGCCCCCCAGGCACCAGACTACCGGAGGGGCCGCGCGCCCGGCCCGGCCGTCACCGGCGCCTCTTCAGGGGCCGGAGGTCGAGGGCCTCCGGGCGCGCTCGGGGGTCCTCGCCGGGCGGGAAGATCTGCGCCTTCTGGACCTTCTGGGTTCCCGTCGTGGGCAGCGCGTCGACGAAGAGCACCCAGCCCGGGGCCTTGAAGTAGGCGAGGCGCTCCAGGCACCACTCGACGAGGCGCGCGGCGAGGGCGTGGTCGCCGGCGGCGCCCGGCATGGGGACCACGCACGCCATCACCTCCTCCTCGCGGAGCTCGTCGGGAACGGCCAGCACGGCCACCTGCGCGACGGCCTCGTGGGCCTGCAGGACGGCCTCCACCTCGGCCGCCGCCACGTTCTCGCCGGAGCGGCGGATGATGTTCTTCTTGCGGTCGACGAAGTAGAGCATCCCGTCGGCGGCCTGCCGCACGACGTCGCCCGTGTGGAACCACCCGTTCCGCCACGCCTCCTCGGTGGCCGCGTCGTTCTTCAGATAGCCGGAGAAGAAGCCGTGCCGCGGCCCCTCCGGCCCGCCCCAGCGCACGACGAGCTCGCCCTCGGTCCCGCGCGCCACCTCCCGGTCGTGCTCGTCGACGACCTTGCCCTCGAAGCGATCGCGGGGACGCCCGAAGGCCCGGGTGTGGACCTGGCGCGGCTCGTCGGCGTCGGCGTAGATGCGCCCGGTCTCCGTCATCCCCCACACCTCGACGAGCGGGAAGCCGAAGCGCTTCTCGAAGGGCTCGTGGAGCTGCGGCTCCACGCCGGCGCCGAGGCCGAACTTCACGCGGTGCGCGCGCTCCTCGGGCGCGGCCGGCTGGTTCAGGAGCAGGGGCGGGACGACGCCCAGGTAGTGGACGACGGTGGCGCCGGTGGTCGCGACGTCGCGCCACCAGCGGGTGGGGCTGAAGCGCTCGGGCAGGACGAGGCAGTTGGCGGTGAGGATCACGCAGGTGGCCGTCACCGCCTGGCAGTTCATGTGGAAGAGCGGCAGCGGGTTGTAGATCCGGTCGCGCCCGCGCTCGATCCGCACGACGCCGCCGAGGTCGCGGTACCAGGCACCGGCGTTCAGGTAGTAGAAGTTCGTGAGGATGCAGCCCTTCGGGCGCCCGGTGGTGCCCGACGTGTAGAGCAGGCTGCACTCGCTGGCGGACCCCGGCGCGCCGGCCCGGGGTGGCGGGCCCGGGGAGGGCAGGGCGGCCGGCAGCGCCTCCGCCGCCACCACGGGCAGCGGCGTGCGGCGCTCGCGCGCGACCGCCTCCAGATCGGCCACCCGGCTCGCGATCGCCACCACCAGATCCGCCCCGGAGTGATCCATCTGGTAGAGGATCTCGTCGTGGCGGTAGTCGGGGTTCACCGGCACGATGCCGCAGCCGAGCCCGTTCAGCGCCAGGTAGTGGAAGAAGAACTCCGGGCGGTTCTCCAGCAAGAGCGCCACCCGGTGGCCGTGACCGTAGCCCGCCGCCGCGTAGCGGTCGCGCAGGCGCACGACCTCGGCCCGGGTGGGCCCGTAGGTGAGCTCGAGGCCCCCGGGGTGGTAGGCGCGGCCGGGGGCGGGCGGCGCGCAGAGGAAGGCGTGGTCGGGCGCCGCCTCGGCGGTGGCCATGAACGCCTCGAAGACCGTCGTCATCGCTGCCTCCCTCGCGCCGCGCGCGATTGTAATAGTATGTCGCCGGTGGAGGCCCTGCCCGAGCGCTTCAACGCCTCGGCCTTCTTCGTCGACCGGCACGTGGCGGAGGGGCGGGGCGCCCGCACCGCGTTCCGCCACGAGGGCCGGACCGTGACCTACGCCGACCTCGCCGCCCTCGTGGCGCGCGCCGCCGGGGCGCTCGCCGGCGTCGGCGTCGAGATCGAGCACCGCGTCCTGCTCGGCCTGGACGACTCTCCGGCCTTCGCGGCCTTCTTCTGGGGCGCGGCCCGGCTCGGCGCCGTCGCCGTGCCCGTCAACACCCTCATGACGCCGGACGAGTACGAGTTCCTCCTGAACGACAGCCGGGCGCGGGTCGCGGTGGTGGAGGCGGCCGTCGCCCCCCGCCTGCTCGCCGTGCGCGATCGCTGCCCCTGGCTGCGCGCCGTCCTCGTCGCCGGCGGGCGCCCGCCCCGCGGCCTCCTCGGCCTCGACGAGGCCCTCGCGCGCGCCACGCCGCTCGCGGAGCCGGCGGCGACGTCGCCCGACGACGTCGTCTACTGGGGCTATACCTCCGGCTCCACCGGGCGGCCGAAGGCGGCCCTGCACGTCCACCGGGATTTCGTCGGTGCCGCCGACCTCGTGGGCGTCGGCGTGCTGGGGCTCGGCCCGGACGACGTGACGTTCTCCGCCTCCAAGATGTACTTCGCCTTCGGCCTGGGGAACACGCTGTACTTCCCCGCCCGGGTGGGCGCGGCGTCGGTCCTCGTGGGCGAGCGGCTGGACGCCGAGCGCGCCCTCGCCGTGATCGCCGCCGAGCGGCCCACCGTCTTCTTCACGGTGCCCACGCTCTACGCGCGGATGCTCACCGTGCCCGACGCCGAGCGGAAGTACGACCTGTCCTCGCTCCGCTACGGCGTGTCGTCCGGCGAGCCGCTCCCGCCGGCGATCTTCGACGCCTGGCGCGCGCGGTTCGGCGTGGAGCTGGTGGAGGTCGTGGGCTCGACCGAGGCGCTGCACGACTTCATCGCCAACCGCCCCGGGGAGGCGCGCGCCGGCGCCGCCGGCCGGGTCGTGCCCGGATTCGAGGCGCGCGTGGTGGACGACGCGGGCGCCCCGGTGCCGGACGGGACGGTGGGGCACCTGCTCGTCAAGGGCCCGACGACGGCGGCGGGCTACTGGAAGCGCCCGGAGCGGACGCGCGCCACGATGCTCGGCGAGTGGCTGCGCACGGGCGACATGCTGTGGCGCGACGCCGACGGGTTCTTCCACTTCGCCGGGCGCGCGGACGACATGCTGAAGGTGGCCGGGCAGTGGGTCTCCCCGGCCGAGGTCGAGGCGCTCCTCGCCGAGCACCCCGCCGTCCTCGAGGCCGGCGTCGTCGGTGTGCCCGACGGGCAGGGCCTGACGCGCCCGCACGGCTACGTCGTGCTCAAGGACGGCCACGCCCCCTCGCCGGCGCTCGCCGAGGCGCTCCGCGAGCTCGTGCGCGGGAAGGCGGGCGGCCACAAGGCGCCGGCGGCGATCGAGTTCGTGGCCGACCTGCCCCGGACCGCCACCGGCAAGGTGCAGCGCTTCCGCCTGCGGGCCCCGACGGGCTGACGTGCGGGTCGTCGTCGAGGGCGTGACGAAACGCTACGGGGAGGGGACGGGGCCGGCGGTCGAGGCGCTGGCCGGCGTCGACGTCACCGTGGAGGCGGAGGAGTTCCTCGCCCTGCTCGGGCCGTCGGGCTGCGGCAAGTCGACGCTGCTGAACATGATCGCCGGCCTGCTCCGCCCCACGGCGGGCGCCATCCACTTCGAGGGGGCGCTGCCCGCCGGCCGCCCGCCCACCGCGATGGTCTTCCAGGAGTTCGCGCTCTTCCCGTGGCGCACCGTCCGGGGCAACGTGGAGTTCGGCCTCGAGGAGGCCGGCCGCCCGCGGGCGGAGCGCGCCCGGATCGTGCGCGAGATGATCGACCTGATCGGGCTCGCCGGGTTCGAGGAGAAGTACCCGCACCAGCTCTCCGGCGGCATGCGCCAGCGCGTCGGTATCGCGCGGGCGCTCGCCGTCGATCCCGCCGTGCTGCTGATGGACGAGCCGTTCTCCGCCCTCGACGCCCAGACCCGTCAGCTCATGCAGGAGGAGCTGGTGGCGTTGTGGGAGCGGACGCGCAAGACGATCGTGTACGTCACCCACAACATCCAGGAGGCGGTCTACCTGGCCGACCGGGTCGTCGTCCTGTCGCGCCGGCCGGGCCGCGTCCTCGACGTGGTGGAGGTGCCCCTCGGCCGGCCGCGGGCCGAGGCGGTGCACGGCGAGCCGGCATTCGTACGGACGGTCGAGCGGATCTGGGCCCTCATCAAGGGGCAGGCGCGCGAGGCGCTGCAGGAGGCGGTGCGGTGACGCGCATCCCGGCCCCCGACCGGGCGCGGGCCCTCGAGCGCCGCGAGCATCCCTGGCTGCGCGCGGCGGCGCTGCTCGGGCTCGTGGCGGCGTGGGAGGCGGTCACGCGCACCGGGTGGGTGCCCAGCCTCTTCCTGCCGTCACCCCTCGGCGTCGTCGCGAGCGGCGTCGAGATGCTCGCCTCGGGCGAGCTCCTCGGGCACGTGGCGGCGAGCCTCGGACGGATCGGGCTCGGCTTCACGCTGGGGGCCCTCGGCGGGGTCGCGGTGGGGCTCGCCGTGGGGGTGTCGGGCCTGGCGGAGGCGGTGGGCAGCCCGCTGATCGCGGCGACCTTCCCGGTGCCGAAGATCGCGCTGCTGCCGCTCCTCATCCTGTGGCTGGGGATCGGGGAGGCGTCGAAGGTCGCCGTGATCACGCTCGGGGTCTTCTTCCCGATGGCGATCAACACCTACACCGGCGTCCGCCACGCCGACCCGCTGCTCGTGCGCGCGGCCGTCAGCTTCGGCGCCGGACGCGTGAGCCTGGTCCGCAAGGTGCTGCTGCCCTCGGCCCTGCCGATGATCTTCGCCGGCCTCAAGCTCGGCGCCGGCACCGCGCTGCTGCTCCTCGTGGCCGCCGAGATGATCGCGGCCAGCAGCGGCATCGGCTTCCTCGTCCTGCACGCCCAGAACCTCATGGAGACGACGAGGCTCATGGTGGGGATCGTGCTGCTGTCGGTCCTCGGCGTGGGCTCGCACTGGCTGCTCGCGCGCCTCGAGCGCGCCGCCATCCCCTGGAAGGCCGGGACGTGACCGCCGGCCACGAGGAGACCGCATGATCCGTCGCGTCGCCATCCTGCTCGTCCTGCTGGCGCTGGCCGCCCTCCCCGCCGGCGCCCAGCCCGCGAAGGTCCGGCTCGGGGTCCTCAAGCTCACGTCGTCGGCGGTGCTGTTCCTGGGCGTGGAGAAGGGCTACTTCAAGGAGTTCGGCGTCGAGCCGGAGCTCGTGTACTTCCAGGCCGCCCAGCCGATCGCCGTCGCCCTCGCCTCCGGGGACATCGAGGTGGGCGCGACGGGCCTCACCGCCGGGCTCTACAACATCGTGGCCGGCGGCGTGAAGCTCTGGATCGTGGCCGACAAGGGGCGGGAGTGGCCGGACCACAACCTCACGGCGCTGCTCGTGCGCAAGGACCTGCACGACGCCGGCGCGCGCACGCTGCGCGACCTCAAGGGGCGGACCATCGGCATCACCCAGCTCGGCTCGACCTTCCACTACAACATCGGCCGCTTCCTCGAGAAGGAGGGCATGGCCCCCGGCGACGTCGAGCTGGTGCCGCTGCAGTCCCTGGGCGCGGTCGCCGACGCGCTCGCGGCCCGGCGCGTGGACGCCGTCGCCACCGTCGAGCCGTTCGTGTCCCGCCTGGAAACGGCCGGGACCGGCGTGACGATCGTCCGGACGGGCGACACCTTCCCGTGGCAGATCGCCACGGTCTTCTACTCGGACCGGTTCGCCCGGGACCGCGCCCGCGCGGTGGCGTTCATGAAGGGCTACGTGAAGGCCTCGCGCCACTACTTCGACGCCGTGATCGCGAAGAAGGACGGCCCGGCCTACGAGGAGGTGGTGGCGATCACCGCCCGCTACACCGGGGCGCGCCCCGAGCTCATCCGCCGCGGCTTCCCCTACCAGGACCGCGACGGCCGCCTGATGCCGGGCGACGTCGGCCGCCAGACCGCGTGGTGGCACCGGCAGAAGCTGCTCAAGGCGCCCGTGGCCGAGAAGGACGTGGTGGACGAGAGCTTCCTGCGGGCGGCGCTGCGCGAGCTGCGGTGACGGACGCGCGCCGGGCCGGGCGCGGCGGGGCTCCGGTATGATGGGAGCCCGGGCGCGGCAGCACATCTCCAGGAGGGCGGCGGTGGACAGGGTGGGGACCGCGCGGTGAAGATCCGGAAGCTCCTCGTGGCGAATCGCGGGGAGATCGCCGTGCGCGTCATCCGCGGATGCCGCGAGCTGGGCATCGCGACCGTCGCCGTCTACTCCGAGGCGGACCGGGAGGCGCTGCACGTCCTGATGGCGGACGAGGCGTACCCGATCGGCCCCGCGCAGGCGGCCGAGAGCTACCTCGCCGTCGACACCCTGGTGGGCGTGGCCCTCCGGGCGGGGGCGGACGCCGTGCACCCCGGCTACGGCTTCCTGGCCGAGAACGCGACCTTCGCCCAGGCGTGCGCGGACGCCGGGCTCACCTTCGTCGGCCCGCCGCCCGCCGCCATCCGGGCGATGGGGGACAAGACGGCGGCGCGGCGCATCGCCCGCGACAACCGCGTGCCGATGGTGCCGGGCACGCTCGAGCCGGTCGCCTCCGACGACGAGGCCCGCGTCCGCGCGCAGGAGCTCGGCTATCCCGTGATGCTCAAGGCGGCGATGGGTGGGGGCGGCAAGGGCATGCGCCTCGTCCGCGCGGAGCCGGAGCTGACGGAGGCGCTGCGCGCCGCCCGCGCGGAGGCGGGCGCCGCCTTCGGTGACGCCTCCGTCTACCTCGAGCGCGCGGTGGCGGAGCCGCGCCACGTCGAGATCCAGGTGCTCGCCGACGCCCACGGCGGCGTCGTGCACCTCGGCGAGCGCGAGTGCTCCATCCAGCGGCGCCACCAGAAGCTCGTCGAGGAGTCCCCCTCGCCGGCGGTGGACGCGAGCCTCCGCGCCCGCATGGGCGTGGCGGCGTGCCGGATCGCCCGCGCCGCCGGCTACGTCAACGCGGGCACCGTCGAGTTCCTCCTCGACGCCGAGGGCCGCTTCTACTTCCTCGAGATGAACACCCGGCTGCAGGTCGAGCACCCCGTGACCGAGATGGTGACCGGGATCGACCTCGTGCGCGAGCAGCTGCGCATCGCCGCCGGCGAGCCGCTCGGCTACGGCCAGGCGGACGTGACGTGGCGCGGTGCCGCCATCGAGTGCCGCATCAACGCCGAGGATCCGTTCGCGGGCTGGCTGCCCTCGCCGGGCACGATCACCGGGTTGCGCGCGGCCAGCGGGCCCTGGGTGCGGGACGACTCCGGGGTCTACGAGGGCTACACGGTGCCCCGCTGGTACGACACCCTGCTGGCCAAGCTGATCGTGTGGGGACCGGACCGGGGGGCGGCGATCGACCGGATGGTGCGGGCGCTCGCCGAGTACCGGGTGGTCGGGGTCCGCACCACCATCCCGGTCCTCGAGCAGATCGTGACCCACCCGGACTTCCGGGCCGGCCGCCTCTCGACCGGGTTCCTCGACCGCGTGCTGCCGGCCGTGCGCGCGAACGAGGCGCGGCACGAGACGGTGGCGGTCATCGCCGCGGTCCTGGCCGAGTACGAGCGCGGCCGGCAGGCGATGCCGGCGCCGGCCGGCGGAGACGACACCGCCGGCGCCTGGCGGTGGGGACGCCCGGGATGGCGCCGGTGAAGTACGTCGCGACGCTGGGCGGGCGGAGCGAACCGGTCGAGGTCACGGGCGGCGACGGCCGGTACCAGGTGACGCTCGGCGGCCGCACGTGGGAGGTCGACGCGCGGCTCACGGCGCAGGGCATCGCCTCCCTGCTCGTCGGCAGCGTCTCGCACGTCGCCGACGTGACGGACGACGCCGGGCGGTGCGTCGTGGACGTGGGCGGGGAGACCTACGCCATCCAGGTGGAGGAGCACACGCGCTGGACCATCCGCACGCGGGGCGGCGCCGCCGCCGGCCCGCGGGGGCAGACCCTGGTGGCGCCGCTGCCGGGACGGATCACGCGGGTGGCGGTGGCGCCCGGCGAGGCCGTGGCCGCGGGGTCCGCGCTGGTGGTGATCGAGGCGATGAAGATGGAGAACGAGCTGCGCGCCTCGGCGCCGGGGACGGTGATGGAGGTGCGGGTGCAGGCGGGCCAGGCGGTGAACGCCGGTGACGTCCTGGTGGTGATCGGGTGAATGGCCGAGCCGGCCATCGTCTTCCGGGAGGTCCACAAGTGGTTCGGCGCCCTCCACGTCCTGCGGGACGTCAGCCTCAGCGTGGCGTCCGGCGAGGTGATCGTGGTGTGCGGGCCCTCGGGCTCCGGGAAGTCCACGCTGATCCGCTGCGTGAACGCGCTCGAGAAGGTCCAGCAGGGCGAGATCGTCGTGCTCGGGGAGCCGATCACGCGGCCCGGCGTCGACCTGTCGCGGCTGCGCACCCGGGTGGGGATGGTGTTCCAGTCCTTCAACCTGTTCCCGCACATGACGGCGCTGCGCAACGTCATGCTGGCGCCGATGAAGGTGCGCGGCCTGCGCGCGGCCGAGGCCGAGGAGATCGCCCGGGCCCTGCTCGCGCGCGTGCGCATCCCGGAGAAGGCCGAGCACTACCCGGCGAGCCTCTCCGGCGGCCAGCAGCAGCGGGTGGCGATCGCCCGCGCGCTGGCCATGCAGCCGCGCATCATGCTCTTCGACGAGCCCACCTCCGCCCTCGATCCCGAGATGATCAACGAGGTGCTGGAGGTCATGACCGACCTCGCCCGCGACGGCATGACGATGATGGTCGTGACCCACGAGATGGGCTTCGCCCGCCGCGTCGCCCACCGGGTCGCGTTCATGGACGAGGGGCGGGTGGTGGAGGAGGCGCCGCCCCAGGAGTTCTTCGCGGCGGCGCGCTCGGAGCGGGCGCGGGAGTTCCTCTCCAAGATCCTGTCCCACTGAGACGATGGAGGCGACGATGACACGGGTGTCCTGGCTGTTGCTGGGGGCGCTGCTGACGGTGGCCACGGCGGCGCCGGCGTTCGGCGAGACGACCCTCGAGAAGCTCAACCGCACCGGCGCGCTCACCATCGGCACGCGGACGGGCTCGCCGCCGTTCGCGTTCGTCAACAAGCAGAACGAGTGGGTCGGGTTCGCGATCGACCTCGTCGAGCAGGCGGTCAAGCCCGCCCTCGAGCGGAAGATCGGCAAGCCGCTCAAGGTCGAGAAGAAGGAGTCCACGCCGCCCACGCGGATCCCGCTCCTGTCGTCGAACGCCGTGGACCTCATCGCCGGCACGATGACCCACACGCGGACGCGCGCGGAGTCCGTGGACTTCAGCATCACCTACTTCGTGACGGGCGCCCAGTTCCTCGTCAAGAAGGGGAGCCCCCTCAAGTCCATCCAGGACATCGCGGGCAAGCGGATCGCCACCCAGCAGGGCGCGACCAACGCCCGCATCCTCCGCGAGCGCGTGCCGACCGCCCAGCTCCGGGAGTTCCCCGACCAGCCGGCCGCCTTCCAGGCCCTGGTGCAGGGCCAGGTCGATGCCTATACGAACGACGGCATCCAGCTGGCCGGGCTCCAGGCGAAGGCGCCGAACCCGAACGACTGGGAGATCGTCGGCGACTTCTACTCCTACGAGCCCTACGGCTTCGCCATGCGGAAGAACGAGTCCGACTTCCGCCACCTCGTGGACGTGGGGCTCATGGAGGCGATCGAGTCCGGCAAGTACTTCGAGCTCTACGACAAGTGGTTCGGGCCGAAGGGCGAGGTGCCGTATCCGCTGAGCCCCGAGAACCGGCGCTTCCTGCAGCTGCAGGTCGTCCCGCGGTAGCGCGAGAGCCCGCCCGCCGCCTCCTCGCCCTCCCGGGAGGCGGCGGGCCCGCCGGGACGCCGTCGCCTCCGGAGAGCGCGTGAACGATCAGTTCGAGTGGTCGGTGCTGTGGTCCGGCCAGTCCGGCCAGTGGCTGCTGAGCGGCCTGCTCACGACGCTCCGCCTCTCCGCGCTCGCCTGGGTGCTGGCCGCCATCCTCGGGGTCGCGGCGGGCGCGCTCCGGACCGCGCCCGTCCGCCCCCTGCGCATCCTGGCTACCGCCTACGTGGAGTTCTTCCGCAACGTCCCGCTCCTGGTCTGGATGTTCTTCTGGTACTTCGGCGTGCCGCCGCTGCTGCCCCGCCCGGCGCAGGACTGGCTCTTCGCCCACGGCGCCGAGTTCTGGGCCGCCGTCTGCGCGCTCGGCGTGTACCACGGCGCCCGGATGTCCGAGGTGATCCGCTCCGGCATCCGGGCCATCCCGCGGACGCAGCTCGAGGCCGCCGTCGCCACGGGGCTCACGACCTTGCAGGCGTACCGGCTCGTCATCCTGCCGATCGCGCTGCGCCTCATCGTCCCGCCGGCCACCAGCGAGTCGCTCAACCTCCTGAAGAACTCGTCGGTGGCGCTCACCATCAGCGTGGCGGAGCTGACCTTCCAGACCCGCCAGATCGAGACGTACACCGCGCGGGCGATCGAGGCGCTGACGGCGGGGACCCTGATCTACCTCGGGCTCTGCGTCTCGATCGCGACCGTCATGGGCTGGGTGGAGCGGCGGGTGGCCATCCCGGGGCTCATCGCGCCGGGGCGCTGAGCATGGACGTCTCGGTCATCGTCGACAACTTCCCCTTCCTGATCGTCCAGGGGCTCCTCGGCCTCGGCGGGTTCGTCGGCGGCACGCTGCGCCTGGCCATCCCGGCCATCGTCCTCGGCTTCGCGCTGGGCGTCGTGCTCGGGGTGGCGCGGCTCGCGCGCGCGCGCTGGGTGCGCGGGCCGGCGACCGCCTACATCGAGCTCTTCCGCGGCGTGCCGCTGGTCATGGTCATCTTCTGGATGTGGTTCGTTCTCCCCCAGCTGCTGCAGCGGCCGATCCCCGAGTACAGCGTCGCGCTCGCCGCCTTCGTGATCTTCGAGGCCGCCTACTTCGCGGAGATCGTCCGCGCCGGGATCCAGTCGGTGCCGCGCGGGCAGGTGGAGGCGGCGACCGCGGTGGGCCTCACGCGCGCGCAGAGCCTCCGGCTGGTGGTGCTTCCGCAGGCCATCCGCAGCATGATCCCGTCGCTGGTGACGCAGATGATCGTGCTCTTCAAGGACACCTCGCTCGCGTCGATCATCGGCTACGTGGACCTGACCAAGGCCGCCCAGATCGTCAACAACCGCGAGATCCGCCCCTTCGAGCTCTACCTGTTCATCGCCGTCGTCTACTGGCTGTGCACGTACGCGATGTCGCTCGTCGCCCGCCGCTTCGAGCGGACGCCCGCGTAGGTGCCGGGCTCGCCGCGCCCGGGCGCCGTCGCCGTGGCTGAGACGCGGCTCGCCAACGGCGTCCGGCTGCACTGGCGGGAGGCCGGCACGCCCGGCGGGCCCGTGGTGGTGTGGATCCACGGCGGCTCGGTCGAGGACTCCTCGTTCATGGTGGCCGACCTGGAGCCGTTCTTTCCGCGCGTGCGGGCGCTCTTCCCGGACACGCGGGGGCACGGGCTCTCGTCGCGCTTCGAGCGCGTCGAGGACTACACGTATCCGCGAAAGGGCGAGGATCTGCTGCTCTGGCTCGACGCGCTCGGCGTCGACCGCGCGGTCTGGGGCGGCGCCTCCATGGGCGCGGCCCTCTCGCTCTGGGCCGCCATCCACGCCCCCGACCGCGTGCGGGCGGTGGTCTCCATCAGCGGGCCGCCGTACGCGCCGATCGCCGAGGACGTGGCGTGGTGGCGCGTCCACCGGCCGCTGGTGGAGGCCGGGCGGTTCGCCGAGTACCTCGACGCGAACGTCCGCCTCCGGATGGGCGAGGAGGCGCTCGCGCGGTTCAAGGCGCGGCCGGACCGCTATGCGGAGACGGTCGAGCGGCTCGCTCGGCACTCCGTCGCCTCGCTGCTGGCCCTCCTCGACGAGACCTACTCGCGGACGGACTGGCTGGCCGACTGCGCGCGCATCCGCTGCCCGGCGCTCGTCGTGGCCGGCTCCGAGGACCA
>JAICGY010000044.1 GCA_025922915.1 Candidatus Methylomirabilota bacterium
CCGTCCTTGTATGTTACCCGGCCCGGAACGCCGACGACAACGGCGTTGGGCGGCACGTCGCGCACGACGACCGAGCCCGCCCCGATCCGGCTGCCCTCGCCGACGGTGATGGCCCCGATCACCTTGGCCCCCGCCCCGACCGTCACGTTCGGGCCCAGGGTCGGGTGGCGCTTCTCGCGCTTCAGGCTGGTGCCGCCGAGCGTCACGCCCTGGAGCAGGGTGACGTTCTCGCCGACCTCCGCCGTCTCGCCGATCACCACGCCCATGCCGTGGTCGATGAAGAGGCCGGGGCCCAGGCGCGCGGCCGGGTGGATCTCGATGCCCGTGAGGAACCGCGACACGTGGGAGACGAACCGGGCCAGGGTGGTCCAGCCCGCGCCCCAGAGCCGATGACCGACCCGGTGGAACGCCAGCGCATGCACCCCCGGATAGCACGTCAGCACCTCGACCGCCGACCGCGCCGCGGGGTCTCGCTCCATCACCGTCCGCATGTCGCGGCGGAGCGCATCGAACATCATCGCGCACCTCCCCGCCGATCCAGCGCGTCGAGGGCGGCCGCCCGGAGCGCCCCCGCCGCCACCGTGGCGGCATGGCGCCGGTCCTCCGGCAGGCCGTCCAGCGCCGCCTCGATCTCCTCGGCCTTCACGTTCACCAGGTCCTCCACGCGGCGCCCGGTGGCGCGCTCGCTGGTCACCGACGCCGCCGCGATCGTCGGGCCGCAGCCGTACGCCTGGAACCGCACCTCGTCCGCGCGCCCGTCGCGCACGCGCAGAAAGATCCGGGCCAGGTCGCCGCACCCCTCGAACTCCTCGCTCCCGACCCCGTCGGGCTCGCGCATCAGCCCGGCGTGGCGGGGATGCAGGAAGTGATCGAGCAGCGTCGCGCTGTACCTCACGCCACCCCGGCCGGCCGCGCCGCCCGCAGCTTCTCGACGAGCGGGACCACGCCCTCGACGACCTCGTCGACGTCCTCGGCCGTCGTCGTCCGGCCCAGCGAGTGGCGCACCGCGCCCATCGCCCAGTCGACGGGCACGCCCATGGCCACGAGGACGTACGAGGGCTCGATGCTCCCCGAGGTGCAGGCCGATCCCGCCGACACCGCGATGCCCTTGAGATCCAGTCCGAGGACGATCGACTCGGACTCCACGTGGCGGTAGCAGATGTTCGCCGTGCCCGGCAGCCGCGCCGTCGAGTGCCCGTTCAGCCGGACCTCGGGCACCCGGGCGCGGATGCCGTCCCACAGCCGGTCGCGCAGCGCGACGAGGCGGACGGCCTCGCCGGCCATCTCCTGGGCGCGCACCTCGACGGCCTTGCCGAGCCCGACGATGCCGGGCACGTTCTCCGTCCCCGCGCGGCGCCGCCGCTCGTGCTCCCCCCCGTGCTGCACTGCCACGAGCTTCGTCCCCTTCCGGATCCACAGTCCCGCGATCCCCTTCGGCCCGTAGATCTTGTGGCCCGAGAAGGAGAGCAGGTCGATCCCGAGCGCCTGGACGTCGAGGGGGATCTTGCCGAAGGTCTGCACGGCGTCGACGTGGAAGGGCACGCCGTGGTCGCGCGCGATGGCCCCGATGGCGGCGACGGGCTGGATCGTTCCCACCTCGCTGTTGGCGTGCATGATCGAGATGCCGATGGTGTCGCCGCGGATGGCGCGCTTCACGTCGTCCGGGTCCACCATGCCGTGCTCGTCGACGTCCAGGAACGTCACCGCGAACCCCTGGCTCTCCAGCCACTGGCACGTCCGGATGACGGCGTGGTGCTCGACCCGCGAGGTGATGAGGTGGCCGCCGCCCCGCGCCTGCGCCAGCCCCTTGATCGCGAAGTTGTCCGACTCGGTCCCGCCGGAGGTGAACACGATCTCGTCCGCGCGCACCCCGAGGAAGCGGGCGATGCGATCCCGCGCGGCGTCCACCGCCGCGCGCGCCTCGCGGCCGAACCCGTGGATGCTCGACGGGTTGCCGAAGCGCTCGCCGAAGTACGGCAGCATCTCGGCCAGCACCTCCGGGTGGACCGGGGTCGACGCGTTGTGATCGAGGTAGATGCGACGGCTCATTCCTTGCCCCCCCTCCACCGCGGTGTTAGCCTCGATGGCCCATGGACGTCGCGCGGAAGAAGCTCGGGCTGCTGCTCTCCACCGGCCCCGACCACCCGAATCTCGAGACGGCGGTGGGGCTCGCGCAGGCGGCCCTGGCCGGCGGCGCCGCCCTCTTCCTGTACCTGATCGACGACGGCGTGCAGGCGCTCGACGACCCGCGCGTCCGCGCGCTGCCGGAGCAGGGCGGCCGGGTCTTCGTGTGCGCGTACGGTTGCCAGAAGCGTGGCCGGCCCCTCGCCGACGGCGACCGCGTCACCTACTGCGGCCTCGTGGTGCTGTCGGATCTGATCAACGGCACCGACCGCTTCGTCGCCCTCAACTGACCGGCGGCCGGTGGCGCCCGCCTGGCCCGTCCTCATCCTGATCTCCGACGACCCACGCGTCTCCGGCCGTGCCGTCGAGGCCATGCGCATCGGCGTGGGCGTGCTCGCGGGCGACACCGAGGTGGTGCTCGTCCTGCGCGGCCCGGCCGCCCACCTGCTGGACGCCGACACCGACGACCTCGTCGACGGCGACGACGTGGCCCGGTTCCGCGACAGCCTCCGGCGCCTCGGCGTGCCGTTCCACGTCGAGACCGACGCCATCCCGTCCGCGGCCGACTGGAACGAGGCGGGGCATCCCGTCGTCCCCGTCAGCCCCGAGCAGGTGGCCGCGCTCGTCGCGCGCGGGCGGCGCTGCCTGGTCTTCTGATGGCCCGCGTCCTCCACCTCGTGAAGGGTACAGACCCCTTGGCGGCGGCGGTCGTCGCGCACCAGCGGGCCGCGGGCGACGAGGTGACGGTGGCCCTGCTCGCCGGCGCCGCCCCGCCGCCCCTGCCCGACGGCGTCACCGTGCGCCGCGTCCCCGAGGATCTCGGCTACGAGGCCCTGCTGGAGGCCATCTTCGCCGCCGACCAGGTCGTCGCCTGGTAGGCGGCTGATCGGGAAGCGCGCGGTCAGCGGGTCGACCTCCGGGGAGCGCTCCGTCGGCGCGATGCCGATGCCCTCGGCGCCGGCCCGGCGCATCACCGCGGGATCTCCACGACGACGTCGCCCCGCACGACGGCCTGGCAGCCGAGGCGCGAGTGGATCGTCAGGCCCTCGGCCATGTCGAGGCGGTCCTCCTCGTCGGCCTGCATGTCGGACAGGTTCGCCTGCCCCTCCCGCACGACGACGTGGCAGGTCGTGCAGGCGCAGGACCCGCCACAGTTGTGCTCGAGGCCCAGGTCGTGGGCGAGCGCGATGTCCAGCAGCGACCCCGGCTTGCCTCTATCGGCCAGCGGGTACACCGACTCGTCGACCTCGACCGTCACGTTCATGGGCAGGAACGTCACGCGGTGGCGCGCCATCAGCCGCCCTCGGTGATGCCGCCGGCCACGATGCGCGCCCCCGGCTCCAGCACCAGCCGCCGCTCGAGCCCGAAGACCTCGACGTGATCCATGTCCCTTCCGCGCTCGTCGATCGGGGCCAAAACGCGAACGGGCCCGCGGGGGCCCGTTCCGGCAGGCCGGCCGGGGGCCGGCTACGCCGAAAACGAGCTCCCGCAGCCGCAGCTCGACTTGGCGTTCGGGTTGACGAAGGTGAAGCCGCCCGTCAGCCCCTGCTGCACCCAGTCGAGCGTCGTGCCGTTGAGGTAGAGGTAGCTCTTCTTGTCGACGACGACCTTGACACCGTCGATCTCGAACTCCTTGTCGTGCGGTCCGCGCTCGGTGTCGAACTCGAGGCTGTACGACATCCCCGAGCAGCCGCCCCCGCGCACGCCCATCCGGAGGAAGACCTCCTCCCCGAGGTTCTGCGCTCGCTTCAGCTCCTTCACCTTCTCGGTCGCCTTGTCCGACAGGGCCACCGCCATGGACGTCGTCCTCCTCCCAGCCTCGCGACTCCGCCACTTCGGCGGGTGCGGCGGGCTTCACCTTGTAGTCTGCCACGGCACTGCCGCAGCTGACGATCCTGCACCGGGCGTTCTCCATGACGCCCGCGCCCTCCCTCAGTCGTAGAGCGGCGACATCTCCCGGAGCCGCTTCACCGTCTCCAGCGTGCGCTGCCCGACGTACTCGACCTCCTCGTCGGTGTTGAACCGGTGCAGGCTGAAGCGGATCGAGGAGTGGGCCAGCTCGGCGCTCGCCCCGAGCGCCGCGATCACGTAGGAGGGCTCCAGCGTCGCCGACGTGCAGGCCGACCCCGAGGACAGCGCCGTCTCCTTGTTCAGCCCCATCAGCACCGACTCGCCCTCGACGTGGGCGAAGGAGATGTTGAGGTTGCCGGGGAGGCGTCGGTCCGCGCGGCCGTTCAGGAACACCTCGTCGAGGCCGGACAGGACGATGTCCTGCAACCGGTCCCGCATGCGCCCCACGCGTGCGCCCTCCTCGTCCATCAGCTGGCGGCACAGCTCGGCGGCCACGCCGAAGCCCACGACGAGGGGCACCGGGAGCGTGCCGGACCGCATCCCCCGCTCGTGGCCGCCGCCGTCGATGAGCGGCGCCAGCCGCACCCGCGGCCCCTTACGCCGCACGTACAGGGCGCCCACGCCCTTCGGGCCGTACATCAGGTGGGCCGTGCAGGAGAGCAGGTCGATGCCCATCGCCTCCACGTCCACCGGGATCTTGCCGACGGCCTGGGTGGCGTCCGTGTGGAAGAGCACGCCCCTCGCCTTGGCGAGCGCGCCGACGGCGGCCACGTCCTGGATCGTCCCGATCTCGTTGTTGGCCAGCATGACGGAGATCAGGATCGTGCGATCCCCCACCGCGGCGGCGATCACGTCGACGTCCACGAGGCCGTCGGGCCGGACGGGCACGTAGGTCACCTGGAATCCCTGCCGCTCCAGCCGCTTGCAGACGTCCATGCCCGCGCGCTGCTCGATGGCGGTGGTGACGATGTGGTTGCCCCGCTCCCGGTACATCTCGGCCACGCCCTTGAGGGCCAGGTTGATCGACTCGGTGCCGCCCGACGTGAAGACGATCTCGCGGGGGTCGCGGGCGCCGACGACGCGCGCGATCCGGGCCCGGGCCGTGTCCACGCCGGCCTCCGCCTCCCAGCCGAACGAGTGGCTGCGGCTCGCCGGGTGACCGAACTTCTCGGTGAAGTACGGCAGCATGGCGTCCAGGACCCGCGGGTCGCACGGCGTGGTCGACTGGGCGTCCATGAAGATCGGGAACCTCAGGGCCATCGCGTACGCTCTCCTCGTCCCTCTAGCGCCGGATCGCCAGGAGCTCGGGCACGTCGTCGCTCGTCAGCTCGGCGAGGCTCATGGTGTCCAGCATCTGCGTGATCGCGGCCTGGATCTTGCGTACCGGACGACGCAGGTTGCAATGCTCCATCTGCGGACAGGCACTGTCCTGCTCCAGGCAGGACACGATGCTGATCGGCCCCTCGAGGGCCCGCACGACCTCGCCCACCGTGATCTCCGTCGGGCGCCGCGTCAGCGCGTAGCCGCCCTTCGGCCCGTTCTGGCTCACGACCAGCCCCTGCTTGGCGAGACGCTGGAGGATCTTGGCCAGCAGCTCGGCTGGAATGGCGAACTCCTCCGCGATACGCTTGGCGCTGACGGCGCCCAGATCGTCGTGAATCGCGATGTAGTGGATCGCCATCAGGCCATAGTCGGCGCGCTTCGTGAATCGGAGCATCGTCATCGCCCTCTGGTCGAGTCCTGGGACTCAAGCCCGACACTTTTTATCGGCGACCGTTTCAGTCGGATTTTAGGCATCGATCCGGCCGCTGTCAATGGAAAGGCCTCCCATGACAGAGAAATCCGAATTCGACTCCCCGCTGCTCCGCACCGCGCTCACCCAGCTCGACAGGGTCGCCGAGCGTCTGCAGCTCGACCGTGACGTCCACGAGCGCCTCCGGCATCCACGCCGGGCGCTGGTCGTCTCCATCCCGATCAAGATGGACGACGGAAAGACAGAGATCTTCACGGGTTATCGCGTCCACCATAACACCGTGCTTGGACCCACGAAGGGGGGGTTGCGCTACGCGCCGGACGTGAGCCTGGGCGAGGTCACGGCGCTCGCCATGCTCATGTCGTGGAAGTGCGCCCTCATGGGGCTCCCGTACGGGGGCGCGAAGGGGGGCGTCCGCTGCCAGCCGCGCCGGCTGTCCCGCCAGGAGCTGGAGAACCTCACGCGGCGCTACACGGCCGAGATCATCCTGCTCATCGGGCCCGATCTCGACATCCCCGCGCCCGACATGGGCACCGACGAGCAGACCATGGCCTGGATCATGGACACCTACTCGATGACCCAGGGCCGCACCGTGCCGGGCGTCGTGACGGGCAAGCCGCTGATCGTCGGCGGCTCCGCCGGCCGGCGCGAGGCCACCGGGCGCGGCATCGTCTACGCCCTCTACCAGGCGGCGCGGCGCCTGGGCCAGGACCTGCGCGGCAAGCGCGTGGTCGTCCAGGGCTTCGGCAACGTCGGGGCGGTGGCGGCCCGCCTCCTGTGGCGCGAGGGGTGCGTGGTCGCCGGCGTCGGCGACGTGCGCGGCGCGATCTGGAACCCGAACGGCCTCGACGTGCGCCAGCTCGAGGCGCACGTGGCGGAGAGCGGCAGCGTCAGCGGCTTCGCCGACGCCGAGCCCGTGCCCGCCGCCGACCTGCTGCTCCAGCCCTGCGACATCCTCATCCCGGCCGCCGTGGGAGGACAGCTCCGCGAGGACAACGCCGACCGCGTCAAGGCCACCATCGTCGTCGAGGGCGCGAACGGCCCCACCACCCCCGAGGCCGACGCGATCTTCCGGGACCGCGGCGTCACGGTGGTGCCCGACATCCTGGCCAATGCGGGCGGCGTGGTCGTCTCGTACTTCGAGTGGGTGCAGGGGCTGCAGTACTACTTCTGGCGCGAGAGCGAGATCACCTCCCGGCTGCAGGAGGTCATGACGCGGGCCTTCAACCGCGTCTGGGGCGCGGCGAGCAAGGAGGGCACCGACCTCCGCACTGCCGCGCTCATGGAGGGCATCCGTCGCGTGGCGGAGGGCTACCGCATCCGCGGCCTCTACCCCTGAGGCGGCGTCAGCGGGGCCAGGCGTCGCGGAGGGCGGCGGCGGCGGCCTCGGGTGGGGTCTCGTTCACGTAGATGCCGCCGACCCGGTTGGCGCGTTCGGGCTGCACCACGATCTCGATGTGCCAGTGGTAGTCGTCCCGGATGGTCGCCCAGTCTCCCTGGAGGATCCGGGATTTCTGGTTCGGCGCCGTGTGGACGGCCATCTCGTAGCCCGGGTCCTCGAACCCCGCCGCGAGGGCCCGCGCCGACTCGGAGAGGAGCCGGGCGAGGTCCCGCGCCGAGTCACCCGTGATCCACTCCTCGTAGCAGCAGGCGTGCTGCCGCGGAAGGATCCAGACCTCGAGCGGCCCCCGCGCGGCGTAGGGTACCAGCGCCACGAACGTGCTCGTGAGCGTCACGACCCGCTCCTTGGCCCCGATCTCCTGCCGCAGCATGTCGCAGTAGAGGCAGCGCCGCTTGTACTGGTAGTACTCGCGGGCCTCGCGCAGCTCGCGGCGGGTCTCGTCGAACACGATCGGGATCGCGGTGACGCGGGAGTACGGGTGGTGCGGCGGCACCCCCGGCTTCTTGTGCCGGCGGGAGATCAGGATGTCCCGGATCTGGTTGTCCTTCTTCAGGTCCACCAGGCGGTCCCGGTACATCCAGAGCACGGCCTCGATCTGTTCGGTCGCCATCGTGGCCAGCGTGTCGTCGTGGCGGGGTGACTCGAGGATCAGCTCGCTGGCCCCCCGGGGCGTGATCATGTCGAACATGCCGACGCCCTCCCGCACCAGCTCCCACTCGATGCGGAAGTACGCGTTGCTCTCGGGCACCACGCGCACCTGCCAGTCCGGATCGTTGGCGGCGGAGCCTTCCGGGCGGTAGGCCGCGATCTCGGCGCCGCTCGCCGTCTCGGCCCCGGGACAGTGAGAGCAGCCGTTGTCCAGCGCCGCGGTGCCCTTGGGCCGGATGAGCACCCAGTGGCCCCGCGTCGGGTCCTTGCGTAGCTCGTCCAAGAAGTCGATCAGTCCTTGAGCTGGTTGCGGAGCTTCCGCAGATGCTGCCGGGCCACGTCGACCCAGTCCTTCTCCGATGGCAGCTGCGACGCGAGCGCGATATAGCGCTCCCACTGTGCGATGGCCTCGGCCGGGTCCGTCTTCTCGTAGACGATCGCGAGGTTGTACATCGCCCCCGTGTGCTTCGGCTCGAGCTCGATGACGCGCCGGTACTCCTCGATCGCCTCCTTGTACAGCCCCTTGTCCTCGTAGACCTCGCCCAGCCCCATGCGCGCCTCGACCGACTGGGCGTCGAGCTCGATCGCCTTCTTGTAGGCGTTGACCGACTCGTAGTAGAGGCCCTTCTCGGTGTAGTAGATCTTCCCGAGGCTCATGTGCACGCGGGCGTTGACGGGGTTGTGCGTCAGCGCTTTCGTGAAGGAGGCGACGGCGCCGTCGACGTCGCCCTTGGCCGCCTGCGCCTCTCCGAGCCCGACGTACGCGTCGGCGTAGAAGGGGCGGAGCTCGATCGCCTTGCTGTACGCCTCGATGGCCTGGTCGAACAGCCGCCGGGGCGCGGCGAGGAAGAGGTCGCCGAGCGCCTTGTAGGGCTCCGGATAGCTCGCGTCGAGCTGCGTGGCGGCCCGGAACTGGGCGGCGGCCTTCCAGCGGTTCCCGAGCCCCTGGTGCACGGTGCCCAGCGTGTACTGGGCGACCACGAAGCTGGGGTCGGCCTCGATCGCCCGCGCCAGGAGGTCGACCGACTGCTCGCGCGCCTCCTGGCCGCCGCGCTGCGCCGCCGCCCTGGCGCGGGCGTAGAGCTCGAAGGCCTTGAGGGAGCGCGTGGGCTGGGCGGCCGTCTCCATGCGGCGAGCCTCGGCGTCGCCGATCGCGACGTTCATCGTCCGCGCGTAGGCGAGCGGCAGCGAGGCCAGGCGCGTCAGGAGCTCGCCGTCTGCCACGGTGATGGGCTCGAGCGCCATGGGCTCCGGGCTCGAGGGACGCAGGTCCAGCAGCCGCGCCTGCACCACCAGCGCGTCGCCCCGGCGCACCACGCTGCCGAACAGCGCGTTCTCGGCCTTGACGGCGCGCGCCGCCTGGACGATCGCCGGCTCCACCCACGCCTCCGGCTGCCCGATCGCCCGGAGCCGGGACCGGTCGATCTGCACGAAGGCGGGATGCTGGGCGAGGGCCAGGGTCAGCACCTGGGCGATGCCCTCACCCACCCACTGCGTGTCCGGGTCCAGCGTGGAGGCGTCGAAGGGCGTGACGAGCACGGCGCGGGGCTTGACGGGCGCCGCCGTCGCGGTCACCGCCGAGGCCAGGAGCGTGATCAGGACGAGCCGCAGCGTCACCCGTGTGCGTCGACCCCGCTCACGCATCGCGTGTGCCCTCCCCCCCGTTGTCGGCTGTCTCGGGCTCGCGGCGGCGCCACCGGAAGGGCAGCAGCCAGCCGCCGAGCCGTCCGAACGCGCCGGGCCCGATCCTCCGGAGCGCCACGTCGGAGACCATGAGGACCGCCACCAGCCCCACCAGCCACGGCCAGATCTCGACCGCGATGCGCGACTGACGTCGCCCGCGCAGGAAGACGTCGGACGCCTGGTTCAGCCCGCCGCCGCCGGTGAGCTCCGCCACCTCGCGGAGCAGCGTCTCGTCCACGCCGAGGTCGCGGAGCTCCTGAGCATACGGTACCACCAGGCCGGCCAGCTGCGAGCCGATCACGCGATCGTTCTTCCGCTGCGCCATCCCGACCAGGTAGACGCCCTCGTCGGGGGCCGGGAAGCGGCCCCGGTAGCGCCCGGGCCCGATCTGCTCGAGGTCGATCACCGTCCGCTCGCGGTCCGGCGCCACGATGCCGACCTGGGAGTCGAGGAAGTTGATGAACTCGCCCTTCCCGTCGACGGCGTCCACCACCACCTCGCCCACCCCGTCCGTGCGCTGCACGGTCGCGGTGGTGTCGCTCCGTGTCCCGCTGCGCAGCGACCAGCGGGTCACCTGTGCCCAGAACTTGTTGAACTCGCGCCAGCGCAGCCAGAGGACGCCCCACTTCGCCTTGGCGTCGGAGGTGAAGGCGACGGCCCGGCCCAGCCCGTACCGCCACGTGGCGAGCACCGGGTCCTCCTGGTGGCTCATCAGCACCAGCTCCGCATTGGACTTCACGGTGGCCGCGACGTACCCGCCAAGCGGCGGGACGTTGCGCCAGTCGATGTCCTGCATCGCCTCGTGGTTCGGCGCGGTGAGCTGCGGCTTGAACGGCTGCTCCACGAGCGAGGCCTTGGAGGCGAGCTGGGTCTCCAGCGTGAAGATCCGCGGGATCGTCGTGGAGTCCTCCGTGTAGTAGAAGCGGCCCTTGCCCCACTTCGCGATGTCGACCATCAGCTGGACGTCGGCGTCCTTGCCGATCGCCACGGTCGACACGGTGATCTTGTCCTTCGCCATCCGCCGCAGGAGGCCGTTGAAGTCGCCCCGGGTCATCTGGCCGTCCGACAGGAAGATCACGTGCTTCAGCAGCGCCGGCCGCTCGAACAGCACGGCGTAGGCGTCCTTCAGCGCGGGGTAGCCGTCGGTGCCGCCGCCGGCCTTGATGGTGGCGATGGAGTGGTGGATCGCGGCCTTGTCGCGGGCGCCGCGCACCTGGGCGTCCCAGAGGAACTCGGTGTCCCAGCTCTGCACGCCGACCTCGTTGCGCTCGTCGAGGAGGTCCACGACGAGGTGCGCCGCCTCCTTGGCGAGGTCGAGCTTGGTGATCTTCTCGTCGGTCGACATGGCCATCGAGCCCGACCGGTCGATCGACAGCACGACGGCCAGGCTCGGGATCTCGACCTTCTGCTTCACCTCCATCGTGACGGGCAGCGCCTCCTCGATCGGCGTGCGGTAGTAGCCGCCGAGGCCGAAGCTGTCCTCGCCGCCGATCATCATCAGCCCGCCGCCGTGGTCGCGGACGTAGTCGCGGATCTGGCCCATCTGGGCGCGCGTCATCCGGAGCGACGAGACGTTGGACAGGATGACGCCGTCGTACTTCTGGAGCCCGGCCACGTCCTTCGGGATGCCGGTGGGATCGACCACGGTCACCTGGATGTTCTGCGACCGCAGGGCCGCCGCCAGCGACGCGGCGTGCGAGCGGTCCTTGTCGGCGAGCAGCACCTGGGGCCGGCCACGGACGACGACGGTGCCGACCGAGCGGTTGTTGTCCTCGATGGTGTCGCCGTCCACCTCGATGGCCGCCTGGTAGACGTGGATCCCGCTCTGGTCCAGGGCCTGGCGGTAGCTGAACACGTTCTTGCCCGGGCTCAGCCGGATGATCTGCGAGCCGAGGAACTGCCCGTTGCGGAAGAGCGACAGGCGCCCCTGCGCCTCGCGGTGGCTCCACGCCACCACCTTGGCCTGGAACGGCTCCCCGTGTTTCACCTCCTGGGGCAGCACCATCGACTCGGCGACCACCTCCTGGCTGAACGTCAGCGGAGCCGCCACGTAGTGGAGGTCGGCGTTCGCGTTCTTGGCGGCCTGGGCCCCGGCCAGCGCGTTGCCCGCGTTCTGCCGGCCGTCGCTCAGCATCACGATCCGGTTGGCGTGCCCGGGGGGCAGCGTGGCCAGCGCCAGCTGGATCGCCTGGAAGATGTCGGTCCCCCGTCCTGCCACCTCCGTCCGGGGCCGCTCGGGCGCGGTCCGGCCCTGGAGCGGCTGGTCGACGACGGCCTCCTCGCCGAACACGATCATCGCGTGCCGGTCCCCCGCGCGCGCGTGCTTGGCGGCCTCGTCCACGAACCGCCACGCGCGCTCGCGGGCGGCCAGGCTGACGCTGTCGGAGTGGTCGAGGAGGAACACGACGTTCAGGCGGTCCACCCAGCGCGGGACGGAGGGCCGCAGCAGCGTGAGCGCCAGCACGACGACGAGCGCGGTGCGGAGCGCCAGTGCCGAGCGGTCCCCGACCCCGGCCGGCAACCGCAGCCGCCCGGCGCTCTGGCGGCGCCAGTAGAGCAGCCCCTCGAGCGCCAGCAGCACCAGCGCGATGATCACGAACACCGGCCACAGATCGCGCTGCACCGGCACCGGGGCCGCCGCCTCCGGCCGGGCGCCGGTCGGCTCCGGCAGCGGCCGCGGCTCCAGGTTCGACTCCTCGGCATCCATGAGGTTGACCGCGACCTTCAGGTCGCCGCGCGAGGTGGCCAGGGTGTAGAGGCCCACCTCGTCCGTCTCGGTGAAGCTGACCACGCCCCGGGTGACCGTGGCCTTGGCCGAGCGGCCGCCGGGAGTGGTGACGGTGACCGCCGTCACCCCGTGGGGCACCGGCAGCAGCACGGGCTGGCCGGCGGCCAGCTGCAGGCTCGACTGGTCCAGCGCCGCCGGATGCAGCCAGCGCAGCGAGTTCGACAGGATCAGGGGGAAGGCCACGCGGAGCGGGAAGTCCGTGCGGAACAGGTCGAAGCCGATGTGCACGGCCTTGCGCTCGGGCTCCTCGAGCGCGTAGATGACCGGACCGCCGACGGCGTCCACGAGGGCCCGGCCGGCCGCGAGCGGCCGCACCCGCATCGCCTCCTCGATGGCGACCTTCGCCAGCTCGACGTGGCGCATCACCGGGTGCGTGCGGTCCCAGTCCATGATCGTCGGCTGCTCGATCCGGCCGAGCACCTCGAGGGGCACGTCGGGGGGCACGGTGTTGACGAAGACGAACCGGCCGGGGCCGACCTTCGTGGGCGAGACGGAGTCGAGCACGACGACGTCGGCCTGCTCCATCCCGCCCTGGTACTCCTCCGGTGTCCTCACCTCGAGCGCCACCTGCGGGTCGGTGCGCAGGACCTTCTCGAGGAACAGGTTCCCCGGGCTGACGAGCATCACCGCGATCTTGCGCGGCGGCGGCAGCACCGCCCACGCGACGTTGTCGGTGCCGAGGTCGTCGTTGATGTGCAGCCGGGCCACCACCTCGCCGCCCCCGTTGTGACTGAAGGGCAGGACGACGGCGCGCCGGACGTTCGGCTCCAGCGTGAGCGAGCGCTCGGCGAGCGTCTTGCCGTCGATGGCGAGCGAGAACGAGAACTCCTGGGCGACGGGCGTGTAGTTGACGAGCGACAGGAACGCCTGGTGCTCGAACGGTCCCGTGTAGGCCTTGCGGATCGACAGGTTCGTGATGCCGACGTTCTGGCTGCGGCGCCCGACGCCGACCCACCGCACCCGCGGGTCCGTCATCTCGGGCGAGGACGGCAGGGTGACGGCGCCGTCGGTGAACACGTGGATCTCCGCGCGCGGGTCGCGGCCGACGAGCGCGCGGGCCGTCCGCACCGCCTGCGGGAGCCGGTTCGGCAGGTCGCGCGCCTGGGCGGACCGGATGGCCCCCAGGGCCCGGTCGCGGTCGCGCGACATCGGCGCCGTCACCTGGGGCTGGATCCCGGCCTCCACCACCATCACCTCGGCGCCCTCGCCGAGCCCCCGGACGAGCGCGCCCGCCCCGGCGCGGGCGGCCTCGAATCGCGCGGATCCGGAGTCGCGCGCCTTCATCGACGCCGAGGTGTCGAGCACGACCACGACCTTGCGGGCGCCCTCGCCGAGCACCGTGACGATCGGGCGGGCCAGCGCCAGCACCAGGGCGAGCAGGGCGAGCAGCTGCAGGAGGAGCAGCGGGTCGCGCTGCAACCGCTGGAAGAAGGCCGAGGCCTCGCGATCGCGCACCGAGGCGCCCCACAGCAGCAGGCTCGGCACGCTCTGCTGCCGGCGGCGGACCTTCAGGAAGTAGAGGAGGACCAGCGGAAACGCGAGCCCGAGAATGGCGAAGGCGAGCGGGGACAGGAACGTCATCCGAGCACCCGGCCGCGGAGCTGCGCGATCACGAACGCCTCCACCGAGGTGTCGGTGACCACGCGGTGATAGCCGATCTCGCGCGCGAGGCAGAAGGCCTCCGCGCGCTCCAGGAACAGGCGGAGCCGCTCCCGGTAGTCCCGCAGCGCCTCGGCGTCCACCGTGATGTCGCGCACCTCACCCGTCTCGCTATCCGTCAGCCGGAGGTCCCCCGCCAGCGAGGGGTTCATCTCCTCCGGCGCGAGCAGGTGCACGACGTGGACGTCGAACCGCCGCTCCAGCATCGCCCGCAGGCCCTGCTCGTAGCCGCCGGGGTCGAGCAGGTCCGAGATCACGACCGCGATCCCCGGCTCGCGCGTCCGCATGGCGTAGGCGGCGAGCCCCTCGTTGAGGCCGGTGCCGCCCGTCGGCTGGACGCGGCCGAGGAACTCCATCATGGCCATGATGTGCCGCCGCCCGCGCGCGGGAGCCCACCCGTCGGCGACGCGCTCGCGCAGCACGCCGATCCCCACGCGCTCGTGGTTGACGAGGCCCACGAAGCCGACCGCGGCCGCGAGCCGGACCGCATAGTCGAGCTTGCGCGGGGTGCCGAAGCCCATCGAGGTGGACCCGTCGACGAGCAGGTGCAGGCAGAGGTCCTCCTCGTCGACGAACAGCTTGACGTGGAGGCGGTTGAGGCGGCCGTAGATGTTCCAGTCGACGTAGCGGAGGTCGTCGCCCATGCCGTACGGCCGGTAGTCGGCGAATTCGACGCTGTGGCCGCGGCGCGGGCTGCGGCGCTCGCCCTTCACGCTGCCGCGAAACGCCCGGCGCGACAGGAGCGAGAGCCGCTCCAGCTGGGCCAGGAACTCCGGCGAGAAGAAGCCTCCTCGGGTGACGGTCGACACCGGCTACCGCTCGTCGAGGGCCTGGAAGTAGTCCTTGATCTGGTCGTGATAGTCGCGGGGCACCGACTCCCGGGTGATCGCGTCCTCCATCAGCTTGCGGTACTGCCCGATGACCCCGAGGTACTGCAGTCGCGACGGCATGGCGCCCCCGCGCCCGGCGAGATTCGTGTCGTACGCGTCCTTGCGACCCCGGCGCGCCTCGCCCTCCACGCCGACGTCGTACGGGTTGGCGCGCAGCCGCTGGCTGGCCTCGCCCTTCGGGGCCGCGCTCCGCCCCTTGCCCGGCAGCAATCCCTGCCCCTCGCCGAAGTCGGCGTCGTCGGGCATGCCCTCGCCCCCGCCGCCGAACCCGTCCTCGCCCCCGTACCCGTCACGGTCGCGGCCACCCCGCAGCCCCTTGCCGGAGCGCCGCGCCTCCTCCTGCGCTCGCATCTTGTCGAGCGCCTTCTGCATCGCCTCGAGCGCCTTGTCGGGCTGACCGCCCTCCAGCGCCTCCATGCCCTCCATCGCGTCGCCCGTCCAGTTGCCGTTGCCCTTGCGGCCCAGCCGCTCCATCTCCTCGAGGAGCTCCTTCAGCTTCTCGGGGGAGATCTGGTCGGGCCGGAGGCCGCCCGAGAGCTGGCGCGACTTGCGGAACATGACCTTGTGCTGGCTCGCCGTGAAGTCGGACTGCAGATCGGGCAGCCGGTCCGCCTGCTCCAGCAGCTTGAGGCGCTCGTCCCCCTTCTTGAGGAAGCTCTGGAAGTCGGGCCGCTGCGCGCTCAGCGCCGTGTCCTTGAAGATCGCCGACAGATCGCCCGTCATGGCGCTCCCCGCGCCGCCGGTGCGCGCCGCGAAGTCACGCTCGTCGAGCGAGGGCGGCTTGAGCCGCTCCGCCGCCGCCGGACGGGCCCGGTCCTCCATGAGCGGCGTGCCGATCCGCGCCTCCTCCTGCCCGTCCCCCTCGCCGGCGGAGAAGTCCGGCAGGAGGCCGGACGGCATCGGCACCGCGGGCGCCAGGGCGAGGACGACGGCGAGGGCGAGGGGCGCCGGCAGATAGCGGCCGTCCGCGGGCAGGATCCGGCGCACGACGCGCCGGGGCTCGAGCCGCTCGACCCGCGCGGCGGCGTCCGCGATCAGCGCGTCGACGAGCGGCGTCCGGTCCTCGCGACGGGCCCAGTCGAGCGCCGTCGCCACGCGATCGTCCAGCCCCCACGCGCGGTCGGCGAGGCGGGCGGCGTCCTCCGCCGGCGTGCGCCGCGTGACGCCCCAGACGGCGCCGCCCAGCACCCCGGCGACGACCAGGCCGGCCGCGACGGGAAGGGCCCACGCGCCCACCAGCCCCTTGAACAGCAGCACCACGACGGCCAGGACGCCGCCCCAGAACCCGCCCCGCAGCGCCCAGTGCTCGACCCGGCGCCGGCGCACCTCGGCCGCGACCCGATGGACCAGACGCTCGAGGGCCTCGGAGCTCGTCATCCACTCCTCCCGTGTCAGCGCAGGAACGCTTCCTTGTCCTGGACGGTGAGCCCCTCCGCCGCCTC
>JAICGY010000045.1 GCA_025922915.1 Candidatus Methylomirabilota bacterium
AGCGCGAGGCGGCCAAGATCCCCGACGTGCCGGCCGACACGCCCGTGCGCGAGATCCGCAAGGCGGCGGTGATCGGCGCCGGGACGATGGGCGGCGGCATCGCCATGAACTTCGCCAACGTCGGCATCCCCGTCACCGTCGTCGAGGTGGGCCAGGAGCCGCTCGACCGCGGCCTCGCCGTCGTGCGCAAGAACTACGAGGCGACCGCCTCCCGGGGGCGGCTCACCGCCGCCGACGTCGAGAAGCGCATGGGCCTCATCCAGGGCACCACCGACTGGAACGCCATCCGGGACGCCGACATCGTGATCGAGGCGGTGTTCGAGGAGATGCCGATCAAGAAGGAGGTCTTCGCCCGCCTCGACGGTCTGGCCAAGCCCGACGCGGTGCTCGCGACCAACACCTCCACCCTCGACGTCAACGAGATCGCCTCGGCCACCAGGCGGCCGGAGAGCGTGATCGGCATGCACTTCTTCAGCCCGGCCAACGTGATGCGGCTGCTCGAGAACGTGCGGGGCGCGAAGTCGTCCAAGACGACCATCGCCACGGCCATGACGGTGGGACGCCGGATCAACAAGGTCCCCGTGCTGGTCGGCGTGTGCTACGGTTTCGTGGGCAACCGGATGCTCCACCAGCGCGGCATCCAGGCCGAGAAGCTCATCCTGGAGGGGGCCCTGCCCCACCAGGTCGACAAGGTCCTCACCGACTTCGGCTTCCCGATGGGCCCCTTCGCCATGGGCGACCTCGCCGGCCTGGACGTCGGCTGGCGCATCCGCAAGGGGCGCGGCGTGAAGTCGCCCGTCGCCGACCGCATCTGCGAGCTCGGGCGGTTCGGCCAGAAGACCGGCGCCGGGTGGTACCGCTACGAGAAGGGCGACCGCACCCCCATCCCCGACCCCGACGTCGAGAAGATCATCGTGGACGTGGCGACCCAGCAGGGCCTCACGCGCCGCCACCTCTCCGACGAGGAGATCCTGCAGCGCCTGCTCTACCCGATGGTCAACGAGGGCGCGAAGATCCTCGAGGAGAAGATCGCCATCCGGGCCAGCGACATCGACGTGATCTGGGTGTACGGCTACGGCTGGCCCGTCTACCGCGGCGGCCCCATGTTCTGGGCCGACCAGATCGGCCTCAAGGCCCTGCGGGACCGCATGCGCGAGTTCAAGGAGCGGACCGGCGATGGTTTCTGGACGCCGGCACCTCTCCTCGACCGGCTCGCCGACGAAGGGAAGGGCTTCACGGCCTGACGTCCCGGGGGCGATCGGCTCCGGCGTCGCGATCGGCCGGGCCCGGCGGGCCGGTCACGACGTCAGCCGATCACAGCTGGTTCCGCAGCGGCAGGAAGAACCACTCGAACACGCGCCCGGCGCCCCGACGCCTCCACGCGTCGTACGTGACCTCGCGCGCGAACTCCAGATCCTCCCGGAAGACGTCGTCGAGACGCCCGGCGACGGTCGCATCGTAGAACGCGACGTTCAGCTCGTGATTGAGGGCGAATGATCGGTTGTCGAGGTTGGCGCTGCCGATGCTCGCCCACGTGCCGTCGATCACCAGGGTCTTGGCGTGCAGGAGCGCCGCCGTGTACTCGTAGACCTTCACCCCGCCCCGCAGCGCCGCGCCCAGCGCCTGCCGGCTCGCCACCCGGACGACGCGATCGACGGTGTTGTCGACCTGTCCGGCGATCAGCACCGACACCTTGACGCCGCGCCGGGCCGCGTTCACGAGCGCCTCGCTGATCCGCCGGTCGGGGACGAAGTACGGCGTCGTGATGTTGATCGACGATCGCGCCGACTCCAGGGACAGCAGGAAGAGGTTGTAGGCCTCCGAGCTGCCGCCCGCCGGCGAGCTCCTCACGCACTGCGCGACGACGTCGCCGCGGCGCGCCAGGTCCGGGAAGTACGCGTCGCCGCCCAGCAGCATGCCGGTCCGCTCGCGCCAGAGCTCGGCGAAGGCGGCCTGCAGATGGCGCACGATCGGCCCTTCCACCCGGACGTCGGTCTGGCGCCACCGCCCCGGCTGCCGGCCGTTGCCGGTCCACTTCGCACCGATCCCGGAGCCGCCCGTGAACCCGACGCGCCCGTCGATCACCAGGATTCGCCGATGCGTACGGCGATTCACCCGGCGCATGTCGAGCGGGTTGAGCGGACGGAAGCGCTCGACGTGGCATCCGGAGCGCCGAAGCGTCGTGCGGACATGGTCGGACATCCGGTGCGAGCCGACGGCGTCGACCAGCACGTTGACGCCGACACCGGCCCGGCAGCGCTCGGCCAGCGCGTTCGCCACCTCGTCGGCGAGCGGTCCGTCCTCGTAGAGGTAGGTCGTGAACGTGATCGTCGTGCGCGCGCGGCGGATGGCGGCCAGCATGGCGGGAAAGATCTCGTCGCCGTCGAGCAGGATCGTCGCGGCGTTGCCGGGAATACGCGGCGACAGCGTGTGCGCTTCGATCGTCCGCGCGAGCGACGCGTCACTGGCGGGGACGTCCGGGACGATGTAGTGTGGCCGCGGCTGGGCGCATCCCGCGACCGCCGGGAGCAGGAGAAGCAGCACCGCGAGCCTGGAAAACGGTTTCATCGATCGGGCGGATCTCGGGCGCCGCCGCAACGGGGAGTGCAGGGGCACCGTACTGTCGAGCCACGCAATCCGCGCGCCAAAGCCTCGCACCGCCAGGTCGCTGACACATGCGGCACGGTCCAGGACAGCCGCCCTCGAGCCACCGATCGAGCCGCGATCACGTTTCGCCAAAAACAGCACATAGTTACATGGTGGGGGACCTCGAACCTCACGGGACCGTCGAGACGCCATGCGCTGTCCGTCCTGCCAGGCCGAGAATCGCCCCGGCGTGAAGTTCTGCGAGCAGTGCGGCGCCCGCCTGGAAGGCGTCTGCCCCTCGTGCGGCGCGCCGGTGCCGCCCTCGAGCCGGTTCTGCGGGGAGTGCGGCGCCCCGCTCGGCCCCGCCTCCCCGCCGCTGCCCCGGGCGGCGCCCGCGGCGGCCGGGCCGGCGCCGTTCACGTCGCCGCGGGCGTACACGCCGGCCCACCTCGTGGAGCGCATCCTCAAGGACGGCGCGGCGCTCGTCGGAGAGCGCAAGCAGGTCACCGTGCTGTTCGCCGACGTGTCGGGATTCACGTCGCTGTCGGAACGGCTCGATCCCGAGGACGTGCACGGGCTCATCAACCGGGCGTTCGAGCTCATGCTCGCCGAGATCCACCGCTACGAGGGCACGGTCAACCAGTTCCTCGGCGACGGCCTCATGGCCCTCTTCGGCGCGCCCCTCGCGCACGAGGATCACGCGCAGCGGGCGGCGCTGGCCGCGCTCGGCATGCAGGGGGCGCTCGCCCGCTTCCGGCAGGAGCTGCAGCGTACGCGCGGCGTGGAGTTTTGCGTCCGCATGGGCCTCAACACGGGGCTCGTGGTCGTCGGCGCCATCGGCGACAACCTCCGCATGGACTACACGGCGGTCGGCGACACCACCAACATCGCGGCCCGGATGCAGCAGCTCGCCGAGCCGGGACAGATCGTGGTCGCCGAGGGCACGGAACGGCTCATCGCGCCGTACTTCGACCTGCGGGCCCTCGGCACCTTCACGGTCAGGAACCGGACGCAGCCGGTGGCGGGGTGGGAGCTGGGGCCCGCGCGCGCCGGGGTGTCGCGACTCGCCGCGCGCGCTGCCCACGGGCTGTCGCCGTTCGTCGGACGCGACGATGCGCTGGCGGCGCTCGAGCGGGCGTGGAGCGCGGCCCGCGCCGGGCGCGGCCAGGCCGTGCTCGTGGTGGGCGATCCGGGAATCGGGAAGTCACGGCTGCTGCTGGAATTCCGCCGGCACGTCGGCGGCGCCGCCGTCTGGATCGAGGGCGACTGCATCTCCTTCGGCCAGTCGGTGCCCTTCCTACCGATCGCCGCGATGCTGCGCGCCCACCTCGGCATCGACGATCAGGACGACGAGCGCGCCATCGTGGGCAAGATCGAGCGCGGCGTCGGCTTCCTCGGCGAGGACGCGACGCGCGTGACGCCGTACCTGAGGTTCCTGCTCTCCGTGGATCCCGGCGATCCGGCGATGGCCACCGTGGACCCGCTGTTGCGCCGCGAGCGCATCATCGCGGCCGTCCTCGGCCTGCTCGCGGCCTGGAGCCGTCAGCGGCCGCTCGTGCTCGTGGTCGAGGACGCGCACTGGATCGACAGCGCCTCCGAGGATGTGCTGAAGGCCTTCATGGAGAGCCTCCCCGGCCTGGCCATCCTGCTCGTCATCACCTACCGGCCCGTCTATCAGCAGCCCTTCGGCGATCGGACCTACTACTCGCGCATCGCCCTCCAGCCGGTGGACGAGGACGACGCGGGGCGGATCGTCCGCACGACCCTCGGGGTGTCGGATGTCCCGCGCGAGCTCGGCGTGGCGATCGCCTCGCGGGCCGAAGGCAACCCGTTCTTCCTCGAGGAGCTCGGGCGCTCCCTCGTGGAGAGCGGCGCCGTGCACGCGGAGAACGGCCGCCTCGTGCTCGCGCAGCCCGTGGCGACGCTCGCGGTGCCGGAGACCGTGCAGGACGTCATCGCCGCGCGCATCGACCGTCTCGACGAGCCACAGAAGCGGACCGTGCAGACCGCGTCGGTCATCGGCCGCGAGTTCGGGCTGACCCTCCTGCGGCGCGTGTCCGCACTCCGCGACCAGCTCGAGCGGAGCCTGCGCGAGCTGAAGCGCATCGAGCTGATCTACGAGAAGGCCGGCTTCGGCGAGCCGGAATACGTCTTCCGCCACGCGCTCACCCAGGACGTGGCGTACGCGTCGCTGCTGCAGGCCGAGCGTCGCCGGCTGCACGGCGTGATCGGCCTGGCGATCGAGGACCTGTACGCCGGCCGCCTCGAGCCGCGGACGGAAGCGCTCGTCTACCACTTCACCCGGGGCGAGGTCTGGGACAAGGTCGTCCGCTACGCGCGCGACGCCGCCGAGCGCGCCGCCGCCCTGTGCGTCGACGACAAGGCGATCGAGCACTACCGGACCGCCCTCGTCGCGCTCGGTCATCTGCCCGAGACGGACGCCCACGGGCGCGCCGGCGTCGAGATCCGGCTCGCCATGCGCGCGCCGCTCTGGCGGGCCGGCCGACCGGAGGAGCTGCACGCGCTCTTCACCGAGGCGGAAACCCTGGCCACGCGCTGGGGATTCGCCGACCCGCTCGACACCATCTATGCCTTCCTCGTGCAGTATCACTGGGCGCGGGGCGAGCAGGACCGCGCCCTGGAGTACGGCGGACGCTGTCTCGAGCGCGCGGCCACGCGCGGCGATCTGGGCCTGCGCGTCACCGGCCTCTACTACATGGCGCACGCCTGCCTGACCCTCGGGCGCTTCGCCGACGTCGTGCGCCACGCCGACGAGATGCTCGGCCGCCTCGCCGGACGCGAGGGCGAGCGCTTCGGCCTGTCCGGGTTGCCGGCCGCGGGCGTCTGCACCGACGCCGCGCAGGCGCTCCTGGCCGTGGGCGACACCGAGCGCGCGTGGCACTACGCGCGTCGGGCGCGGGCCATCGCCGACGCCGCCGGCCACGTCTACAGTCAGATGGTCGTGGCCCAGATGGACGGAGTGCTCCTCGCCGGCACCGGGCGCATCGACGAGGCGATCGCCACCCTGGAAGCCACCGCCGCGACCTGTCGGGAGAAGAACTTCGTGGGGCAGCTCATCAACGCGCTCCACGGGCTGGGCATCGCCTACGCCGAGGCCGGCCGTCCCGCGGACGCGGTGCGCGCCGCTCGGGAGTCGATCGAGCTGCAGGAGCGAGCGCGCGTCTCGGTGAACCGGGCCGACAAGCTGGCCACGCTGGTGGCCCCGTACGCGGCCCTGGGCGACTTCGAGCGCGCGGAGGCGACGCTTCGCGAGGCGCTCCGCTACGCGGAGCGGCAGGGCGAGCGTCCCGGGGCAGCGCTGGCCCTGCTCGCCGGAGCCCGGCTGGCGCTGCGTCGCGGAGATCGGCCGGAAGCCGAGCGCCGCCTCGACGCCGCGCGGACGATCGCGCGCGAGCTGGGGATGCGCCCGCTCCTCGAGCGCGCGGAGCGCTGGTTGGCCCCTTGACCGTCGCCAAACGGCGAGCACGTCACCGCTCGGGCCGCGCCTGACCCGGCGCCCCGCCCCGGCCCGGCCCGGCGACGGTCTTCGGGCGAGGGCGCCCTACGCGTCGCTGAACGCGCGGTCGAGGGCCTGCGCGAGGTCGGCGATGAGGTCGTCCGCGTCCTCGATGCCGACGGAGTACCGGATCAGGTTGTCCTTGATGCCGATCTGCAGTCGCTCCTCGGTCGTCAGCTCGTAGAAGCTCATGAGCGCCGGCTGCTCGACGAGGCTCTCCACGCCGCCCAGGGAGACGGCCAGGTGCGGGATGGTGCAGGCGTCGACCACGCGGGTGGCGGCGTCCAGATCGCCACGCACCTCGAACGAGACGACGCCGCCGCAGCCGCGCATCTGCCGCCGGGCGACGTCGTGCTCCCGGTGGGTCGGCAGCCCCGGGTAGTGGACGGCGCCGACGCGCGGGTGGGCGGCGAGGAACTCGGCGATGGCCTGGGCGTTCGCGTTCTGGCGCTCCATGCGCAGCGCGAAGGTCTTGATCCCGCGGATCAGCAGGTAGGCCGCGAAGGGATCCACGATGGCGCCCGTGATGCCCTGCATGCCCCGGATGGCGTCGACCAGCTCGCGCGCGCCCAGGACCGCGCCCGCGAGCAGGTCGTTGTGGCCGCCCAGGTACTTGGTGGCCGAGTGCATGACGAGGTCGACGCCCCACTCCAGCGGGCGGACGTTGTAGGGCGTGGCGAAGGTCGCGTCGATGACCGTCTTCACGCGGTGCCGGCGCCCGATGGCCGCGAAACGCTCGAGGTCGAGGACGCGGTTGTAGGGTGTGGTCGCCGACTCGCTCAGCAGCACCCGGGTCGTGGGCCGGATCGCGTCCTCGAGCGCCTCGTAGTCCCCCGCCGGCACGGTCGACACCTCGATGCCGTAGCGGTGCAGCGTCTGGTTGAGGAACTGCCGCGTGCGCCGGTAGCTGTCGTCGGTGACGACGACGTGGGCGCCGCGCGACAGCATGGCGAACAGCGCCGTCGTCATCGCCGCCATGCCGCTGGCGAAGAGCAGGCAGTCGCCGGCGCCCTCCAGCGCCGCCAGCTTGGCCTCGGCGATGCGCTGGGTGGGATTGCCGTACCGCCCGTACTCGACGCGCTCGATCTTGCCGTCGAAGTGGTCCTTGAGCTCCTGGGTGTCCGCGAACGTGTAGGTGGCCGTCTGCACGATCGGCGTGGCCAGGGCATGGGCCGGCTTGGGCCGCGGCTCCCCTCCGTGGACCGACAGCGTGCTGGGGCCGAGCGGCTTGCGGGGCGGGTCGATGCGCTCGCTCATCAGGACACCAGCAGCCGGGACTTCTCGACGTGGCGTGCGATGGCCCGGGCCACGCGCTTGGGGTCGGCCGGCATCTCCACGGGCTTCGCCCGGTGCGTGGCCTTGATACCCTCGAGTGCGCCCATGTGGTAGGCGGCCTTCTGGTCGGCGAACTTCAGCCCGTTGGCGGTCGAGATGACGACCACGCGCTCGCCGGAGCGGATCACCTTGCGGTCGACCAGCTTGCGCAGGGCGGCCAGCGCCACGCCCGTGTGCGGGCAGTTGAACATGCCGGTGCGATCGGCGCGCGCGGCCTCGTCGGCCAGCTCCTGCTCGGTGGCCTGCTCGACGACCCCGTTGAACCGCTGCAGGGTCCGGATCGCGCGCGTGACACTCACCGGGTTGCCGATCTGGATGGCCATGGCCAGGGTCGGCTGGGCGGTGACGGGCTCGAAGCGCTTGAAGTCCTCCAGGAAGGACCGGTAGAGCGGGTTGGCGCGCTCGGCCTGGGCCAGGCAGATGCGCGGCAGCCGGTTGACGAGCCCGAGCTCCTGCATCATGAGGAAGCCCTGCCCGAGCGCGTGGACGTTGCCGAGGTTGCCGCCCGGGATGACGATCCAGTCCGGCACCTCCCAGTCGAACTGCTGGACGATCTCGATGGCGACGGTCTTCTGGCCCTCGAGGCGCAGGCTGTTCATCGAGTTGGCCAGGTAGATGCGCTTCTCCTTCGTGATCTCCTGGACGACGGCCATGCAGCCGTCGAAGTCCGTGTCGAGCGAGAGCACGAGGGCGCCGTTGGCGAGCGGCTGCACGAGCTGGGCGATCGAGACCTTGTCGCGCGGCAGCAGGACGACGGCCGGGATGCCGGCCGCCGCGCAGTAGGCCCCCAGCGCCGCCGACGTGTCGCCGGTGGAAGCGCAGGCGACGGCGTCGAGCGGGACCCCCGTCGCCATCATCTCCTTCACCACCGACACCAGCACCGTCATGCCGAGGTCCTTGAACGACCCCGTGTGGGAGTTGCCACACTGCTTGATCCAGAGGTCCTCGACGCGGAGCGACTTGCCGTAGCGGTCGGCCCAGAGCAGGTTCGAGTTGCCCTCGTACATCGACACGATGTTCTCGTTGTCGATGAAGGGCACCACCCACTCCTTCTTGCCCCAGACGCCGGAGCCGTAGGGATAGGCGTTGCGCCGGTAGCGGTCCTCGAAGAGCTGGATCCAGCCGGCCGCCGAGCGCGAGCGCAGGGCCTCCATGTCGTGCTGGACCTCCAGGAGGTCGCCGCAGGTCGGGCAGCGGTAGATGACCTCCCGGAGGTCGAACTGGCCCGGGCAGCCATTGATGCACGCAAACCACGCGTTGTAGGCCATGCCGGGACCAGTATAGCCCGCCGGGCCGGCTTGACAGCCCGCGGCGGGCGGCCCGATGATCCCGCCATGACCACACTCGAGCGGGCGGAAGCGGCCGAGCACGCGCTGAGCCAGGAGCTGGACCGGCTCGTCATCGTGAAGTCGGTGATCTACACCTCGGGCGAGCGCGACCCGCGGGTGCCGGCGCCGCGGCCGCCGGCCGAGGGCAGACGCCACCTCATGGGGCACGACCCCCGCCTGCCCCGCATGCCCGACCGGCCGACCCTGTTCGACTTCTTCCGGTATCGCTTCGCGCCGGCCAGCCACCTGCTCCAGAGCGCGCGCCTGGCCCGGAAGAACGGCCTCGACGAGAAGATCGTCCTGGCCTGCCTGCTCCACGACATCGCCATCGCGGGCTTCATCCGGGGCGACCACGGGTACTGGGCGGCGCAGCTGGTCGAGCCCTACGTCGACGAGGAGGTCGCCTGGGCGATCCGCTACCACCAGGCGCTGCGGTTCTACCCCGACGAGTCGGTCGGGTACCGGTACCCGGACCTGTACGCGACGCTCTTCGGCCCGGACTACCGGCCCGAGCCGTACATCGAGCGGGCGTACCGGTACGCGCGCGACCACCGCTGGTACATGACGGCGCGGCTGCTCACGGTCAACGACCTCTACGCCTTCGATCCCGACGTGCAGGTGGAACTGGAGGAGTTCACGGACATCGTCGGCCGGCACTTCCGGCAGCCCGAGGAAGGGCTCGGCCTCGACGCGAGCCCGTCGGCCCACATGTGGCGCACCATCATGTGGCCCACCCGGTACCTGTAGCTCCCGGACCCGAATCTCTCACCGCGAGCCCGCCTCGCCGGAGCGCTGACATGACCACGTCCGTCGGATTCATCGGTGTCGGCAACATGGGCAACCCGATGGCAGGCAATGTCTTGAAGGCCGGGTTCCCGCTGACGGTCTTCGACAAGCACGCGCCGGCCATGGCCAACCTGGTCGGGGCGGGAGCGAAGGCCGGCGGGTCGGCGGCGGACGTCGTCGACCGCTCGGAGATCGTGCTCACCTGCCTGCCCGCCTCGCCCGACGTCGAGGCTGCCTACCTGGAGCCGGGCGGCCTGGTCGAGCGCGCGCGGCCCGGGATGATCCTGATCGACCTGAGCAGCGTCCTGCCCTCCACGCCGCGGACGATCGAGCCCCGGGCCCGCGCGCGCGGCGTGCACTTCCTGGAGGCGCCGGTCAGCGGCGGCGTGAGCGGGGCCCGCGCGGCCACGCTGGCCGTCATGGTGGGCGGCGACGCCGCCGTGCTGGAGCGGGCCCGCCCGGTTCTCCGGGCCCTGGGCCCGAACGTCTTCCACGTCGGCGCCGTCGGCGCGGGCAACACCGTGAAGGCGATCAACAACATGATGTCCTGCGTGAACGCGCTCGCCATGATGGAAGGGGTCGCGGTGGGGCTGAAGGCCGGCCTCGACCCGATGACGATCTACGAGGTCGTCAAGGCGAGCAGCGGGTCCAGCAAGTCGCTCGAGCGCCTGCCCACCGCCATCGTCCCCCGCAAGTTCGACCCGGGCTTCAAGGTCCGGTTGATGAACAAGGACCTCGAGACCTTCACCGCCATCGCGAAGGAGCTCCACGTGCCGGTCAGCTTCGCCAACGTCGCGCAGCGCTACGAGCAGATGGCGATGGCGGCCGGCCTCGCCGATCAGGACACGAGCGTGGTCATGACGCTGATCGAGCGGCTGGCGGCCATCGAGCCGCCGGCCGGGGGCAAGCCGGGAGCCTGACAGATCCGGGGGGCTCCGGGCGCCTCACCCCCCAACGCTCGCACCCGCCCCGGCCAAGCCGGGGCGGGGCGCGGTACGGCGATGACGCCCCGTCAGGCGGCGGGCGGCGAGGCCACCACGTCCTCGTAGCGGTGGCGCCGGGTGATCAGGCCGGCGTGCTGGAAGACGTCGAGGGTGGCCTCGAAGGCGGGGCGCGTGATCTCGACGTGGGGCGTCCAGCAGCCGAGACGCTGGTAGGCGGCGATGGTCGCGGTCAGCACCGCGCGGTCGATGCCGGGGAAGAACGACGCCTCCGCCTCGGCGATCCCGGCGGCCGGCGTCTCGACGACCCAGGCGCGCGCCTTGCGGTACGCCCGCATGAACCTGCGGGCCGCCTCGGTGCCGAGCCAGTCGCGCGTCGCGGCCAGGCTCGAGAAGGCGCAGGGACCGATCGCGTCGCCCACGGAGGCCACGATGTGGCCGGCGCCGTCGTGCTCGAGCTGCTGCGGCGCCGGCCCCTGCTGGTGGATGTAGTCCCCCTCGCCCTTGCGGAAGGCCTGGTCCATCTGCCCGCTCGGCACGTCCAGCGCCTGGATGGCCGCGTAGTCCAGCCCGCGCCGGTGGCACGCGTACTTGAACATCGCCAGCGGCTGCCCGCCGTGATCGACGAGGACGCGCCGGCCCCGCAGCCGCTCCCAGGTGAAGCCGGGGTCCGCCGCGCGGGCGGTGAGGAAGAAGCCGTCCTTCTCGTTGATCTGCGCGAAGTGGACGGCCGGCGGCGTCTGCCCCTTCTCGAGCGGCCCGAACCCCTGCGAGGGCGCGGACTGCACGACGTGGGCGGCCCCGCTCACGAGCGCCTCGATCGCGGACTTGCCGGCCGGCGCCACCGTGTGGCGGGGCTCGAAGCCCTCCTCCTTCAGGAAGCCGCCGGCGATGGTGGCGATCAGCGGCGTGTAGAAGGCGGAGAAGCGCGTGAACTGGATGCCGAGCTCGGTGCTCACGATGTTCCTCCTGGCCGTCAGCTGAGGTCGTAGCCCGGCGGGCGGCGGAAGCCGCCGATCTCGCCCCCGAGCAGCGCGGCGAAGCGGATCGGCGTCAGGTCCTCCAGGTACGGGCCGATCGCCTGCAGGCCGATCGGGAGGCCCTCGGGCGAGAGCCCGACGGGGAACGCCGTCGCGGGCTGGCCGGCCACGGTGGACACGGCCGGGTACACGAGGCCGTGCAGGTAGGGCACGGCCCGCCCGCCGACCGTGAAGGTCAGCGTCAGGTCGCTGTCGTCCTGCGGCCAGGCGCGCTCCACGTGCGGGTAGGCGAGCACGTTGATCGCCGGGGCGAGCAGCACGTCCCAGTCGCCGAAGAAGGCGCGCCAGGCCGCGCGGTACTGCTCCCGCCGGCCGTTCCAGAGGATGTAGTCGCCCGGCGCCCCCTCGAGCCCGCGCAGGTGCGCACGGGAGAAGTCGTCGTCGTGCTTGCGCCACATGGCGAGGCGCTGCCGGCGCGTGTCCTCGTCGACGCGCGCGCTCGTCACCGCGGACAGCAGCGCGCGGTAGAGGGCGTGGTGCTCGCGGTGGTCGCCGAGCGGCTCGGGCTGGGCCTCGCCGACGGTGCAGCCGAGGCGGCCGAGCCACGACGCGACGTCCTGCAGGGCCGCCGTGATGCGGTCGTCCACGGTCAGCCACGGGATCGCGGGCAGCACGGCCACCCGGAAGTCGGCGAGCCGGTCGTGGCGCGCGGGCGGCAGCTCGACGCGCCAGGCCACGTCCTCGCCCGTGTCGGGGCCGGCCAGGACCGACAGCGCCAGCGCCAGGTCCTCGGCGCTGCGCGCCAGCGGGCCCTGCACGCCCATCACCACGGCGGCGTTGGGCAGCGGCGGCATCGGGAACTGGCCGCTGCGCGGCAGCAGCGTCTCGCTCGGACGGTGGCCGTACACGCCGCAGAACGCCGCGGGGACGCGGATCGAGCCTCCGATGTCCGAGCCCACCTCGAGGGCCGTGAGCCCGGCCGCCAGCGCCGCCGCGCCGCCGCCGCTGCTGCCACCCGGGGTGCGCGTCACGTCCCACGGGTTGCTCGACCGGCCGTGGACCGGGTTGGCGGACTGCCAGTCCGCGAGCATGGGCGGCACGTTCGTCTTGCCCATCAGCACCGCGCCGGCCGCCCGCGTGCGCGCCGCGGCGGGCGCGTCGTGCTGCGAGACGAACCCTCTCCACTCGGGGACGCCGCACGTCGTGGCGAGCCCCGCGACGTTGATGGACTCCTTGAGCGTGATCGGCAGCCCCAGCAGCGGACCGCGCTCGCCGCGGGCGGCCGCCTGGTCCGCCGCGCGCGCCTGGTGGCGCGCACGCTCGAAGTCCCGCACGACGACGGCGTTCAGGCGCCCGTCGTGCCGCTCGATGCGCCGGACGTAGAGGTCGGTCAGCTCGGTCGAGCTGATCTTGCCGGCGCGCAGGGCGGCCAGCAGCTCGGTGGCACTCGCGAAGGGATCGATGTCAACCATGGCGCGTCTCCTTGCCGGTGCGGCCGATGATACGCTACTGCGCCCGGCGCCGGTCGAGGACGGTCGCCCAGTCCAGGCCGAAGCGCGCGAGGTACTTGCGCAGGCGATCGGCGTCGTTCGCGGTGGTCCGGCGCTGGCGGGAGACGGCGAAGAGCGTGCGGCCGGCGGCCGAGAGGCTGGCGGCCGAGGCGCACACGCGCAGCACCTCGGCGAGCTGCGCGCGGTCGAACCGGTCGAGGGTCTCGATGCGCCCGGGCCCGAGAAAGCGCCGCAGCGTGGCCTCCGCCTCGTCCGCGGTGGCGGGGGCCCAGAGAGCCCTGAGCCGGGCGATCTCGTCCTCGACCACCGCGGTGGTCACCCGCCCGCCGGCGGCCAGCGTGGCCATGCGCACCACCGCCGCGTTGAAGTCCCGGAAGTTGGCGGGCCAGCTCGCCTCCGCCGAGGCGGCGAACGTCAGGAACGCGGCCCGAGCCTCCCGGTTGAACGTCACCCGGGTGCCGTGGCGGGCCGCCCACTGATCCAGCTCGTAGTCGAGGTTCGGCTCCAGGTCCTCGACGCGCTCGCGCAGTCCCGGCAGGTGGAAGGTCCACAGGTTGATGCGGGCGAGCAGGTCGTCGCGGAACCGTCCGTGGCGGACGGCCTGTCCGAGGTCGCGGTTCGTGCCGGCGATGAGCTGGAAGTCGCTGCGCACCTCGCGGTCCGACCCGACGGGCAGGAAGATCTTGTCCTCCAGCGCGCGCAGGAGCATGGCCTGCTCGTCGGGGCCGAGCTCCCCGATCTCGTCGAGGAACAGGACGCCCCTGTCGGCCGTGCGCAGGAGACCCGGGCGGGGCTGGAGCGCGCCCGTGAACGCGCCGCGCACGTGGCCGAAGAGCGCCGACATGGCCGCGTCGCCCCGGATGGTGGCGCAGTTCACCTCGACGAACGGCCCCTCGACCTGGCGGCGGGCCTTCTTCAGCTCGTAGACGCGGCGGGCCAGCTGCGACTTGCCGGCGCCCGTGGGCCCGGTGAGGAGCAGGGGCGCCGTGGAGGCGATGGCAACCTGCTCGATTCGCTCGATGAGCCGGTTGAACCCGGCGTTGCGGGTGTCGATCCCCGATTTCAGGAACGAGAGCCCCTCGCGCTGCTGCCGCTGGAAGCGGGAGGCCAGGCGGTCGTACTTCGACAGGTCCAGGTCGATGATCGTGCAGCTGCCCGGCCCGCCGTCGCTGCGCCGCCGCGGCGGCGAGGCCTGCAGGAGCCGGCCGGGGATGTCCCGCGACTCGGTCAGCAGGAAGAGACAGATCTGGACGACGTGCGTGCCCGTCGTGACGTGGACGAGGTAGCTCTCCTCCTCCGGGCGGAAGGGGTAGCCGCGGGCGAAGTCGTGGAGCGCGCCGTACACCTGCTCGAAGTCCCACGGGTCGGCGAGTGCCAGCTCGTGCAGCCGGACCTCGGTCTCCGGGGACACCGTGCGGATGTCGCCCACGATCTCCTCGGCGAGGCGCCGGAACCGCGGCTGGCTGAGGAGCTCGAAGCGGCGGACCAGCAGGTCCTCGTGACGGCACAGGTCGACCGTCGGCCGCCACTGGCGCCAGCGGTCGGGGCCGCCGCGATCGAGGGTGCTGCCGAGCATGCCGATCACCACGTTGTCCGGCATTGCCGTAGATGATCGTCTAATACACTAGCCGATGCTATACGAAAATCTGCGGGGTCGAGCAGCCGGCACCGAGGCCTATCGTCAATGAAACCGGATCGTTGCGGCTCACCACGGGCGGCTCTCGGACCTGGCCCGCTGCGTGCCTTGCTCACCGTCCGTCGACGGGGGCCACGGTGGAAGCGCGGCCGTGGCCCCCGGGGACGGGAGGAGCGAGCAACGCCAATGGAGCGGCAGGCCAGGTGGCGGATCCGGCGTGCCGGGTTCGCATGACCGATTGGGCCGTCGCGTGGTGAGGCAAGGGGTTCGAATCCCCACCGCCTCCACCCGCCTGGCGCCGGAGGGGACCGTCCCTTCCCCGGCCGCCTGGCCCTGAAGAGGCCCGGCCTTTCCGCCGGGCGCCGGGCCCAGCCGGGTGGAGGTCCTGACTCGAGCGAGGAGCGAGCGATGACATTGCCGGGGGCGCTGACGATGGCGGTGGCAACCGCGCTGGTCCTGCTGGTCGCGCGCCGCTGGCTGGTGGAGCGGGTCGTGGTGTACGAGTATCAGCGCGCGGTGCTCTACCGCCGCGGGCGGCGGCTCCGGACGCTCGGCCCGGGCGTCTACTGGCTCGTGCGCGGGGTGTCGGCGGTGGCGACCGTCGACGCGCGCTCGCGCGTGGCGGTCGTGGCCGGGCAGGAGATCCTGTCGGCGGACAGCGTCCCGTTGCGCCTCAGCGTCACGCTCCGCTACCGGGTGACGCGCCCGGAATTGGCGATCGAGGTCGCGGCCTCGTTCGCGGACACGCTGCACGCCGAGACGCAGCTGGCGCTGCGGGATCTGGTGGCGGCGGTGACCGCCGAGGAGCTGCTGCCCCAGCGGGCGCGCCTGGCCGGAGGCCTGCACGCCGCGCTGGCGCCGCGGGCCGCGGCCCTGGGCCTGGAGCTGGAGGAGGCCGGCGTGCGCGACGTCACGTTCCCGGCGCCGCTCAAGCAGCTCTTCGCCCAGGTCGTGGAGGCGCGCCAGGCCGCGCAGGCGGCGCTGGAGAAGGCGCGGGGCGAGACGGCCGTGCTGCGCCACCTCGCGAATGCCGCCCGGCTGCTGGAGAGCAATCCGGCACTGGTCACGCTGCGCACGCTGGACGCGGCGGCGGCGAGCCGGGGCGCCATCGTGCTGGCGCTGCCGTCCCCGCTCCTGCCCGGGCCGGGGGGAGGCGTTGCCGGCCGGCCGCCGGGGCCGGAGTCGATCGGTGGATGAAAGCGAGGGCGTGATGACGAGCGAGCGGACGTACGACGTGATCACGGGCGACGGCGCGGTCCCGATCAAGGCGTGGACCCGCGGCGTGCCGGTCGAGGCCGAGGCGACGACGCAGCTGCTGAACGTCGCCCGGCTGCCCTTCATCCACCGCTGGGTGGCGGCGATGCCTGACGTGCACTGGGGGATCGGCGCCACGGTCGGGAGCGTCATCCCGACCGTGGGCGCCGTCATCCCGGCCGCGGTCGGCGTCGACATCGGGTGCGGGATGATGGCGGTGCAGACGACGCTCACGGCGAGCGACCTGCCGGAGAGCCTGCGCGAGGTGCGCACGGCGATCGAGCGCGCCGTGCCGCACGGTCGCGCGCCGCGGGGCCGCGATCAC
>JAICGY010000046.1 GCA_025922915.1 Candidatus Methylomirabilota bacterium
GCCGTCCCGCGCTCGTCACCGCGCACCTGTTCCTGTCCGATGCCTTCGTGGAGCGCGCGGCCCGGGCGCTGGCTCCCGGTGGCGCGGTGGCGTTCGCCGGCCTCCACGTCGATCAGTGGCGGGAGACCGGACGCCCCTCCCGCTTCGCGTACGATGAGAGCAGGGCTCGCGAGGTCGTCACGCGCGCGGGCCTGACCCTGGAGCACGTCGAGGTCGAGCGCGAGGTCGAGCACTTCGCCTCCGCGGAGGCGGCGCTCGGCGCGACCCGCGACCTGCAGGCGCGGTGGACGGCCGACGGCCGGTGGGCGGCCTGGGTCGACTTCCTCCGCGCGGGCGGCCGGACGCTGACGCGCAGTCACGTCATCGTGAAGGCGCGACGGGAGCTTGCATGCTGACGACCCACGCGCTCACGCGGGCGGTGAAGAGCCGCGCGCTCGAGCTCGGCTTCGACGCCGTCGCCACCGGCCCTGCCCGGCCGCCCGCCCACGGCGAGGCCTTCGTGCGGTGGCTCGAGGCCGGGCACGCGGGCACGATGGGATACCTGGCCCGGTCCCGCGACGACCGGCTCGATCCCGCCCGGCTGCTGCCCGGCGTCCGCTCCGTCGTGGCCGTCGCGCTCGCCTACGCCCGCGAGGACGACGATGAGGACTGGCGGTCCGTGGCGCGCTACGCGCGCGGGCGAGACTATCACGCGGTCATGCGGCCGCGGCTGCACGCGCTCAAGGACTTCCTGGGCGAGGCGGGCCCGCCGGGGACCGAGAGCCGGGCCGCCGTGGACACGAGCGCGGTGCTCGAGCGCGACGCGGCCGCCGCCGCCGGCCTCGGCTGGATCGGCAAGAACACGAACCTGATCACGCCGGCCCTCGGCTCCTACTTCTTCATCGGCTGCGTGCTGACGACCGCCGAGCTGGCGGCCGACGAGGCGGTCCCCGACCGGTGCGGCACCTGCACCGCCTGCCTCGAGGCCTGTCCCACCGGGGCCTTCACGGGGCCGTGGTCGCTCGACGCCCGGCGGTGCCTGGCCTACCTGACCATCGAGCATCGCGGCGATATCGACGAGACGCTCCGGCCGGCGGTGCGGGACTGGCTCTTCGGCTGCGACGTGTGCCAGGAGGTGTGCCCCTGGAACCGCAAGGCGCCGCCCGCGCGCGACCCGGCGCTGGCGCCGGCGGCGCCCCTCGGGCCCCTGGCCGACCTGCTCGACCTGGACGTTGCCGCCTTCCGTGACCGCTTCCGGAGCACGGCCGTCAGCCGCGCCACGCGCGGCGGCCTCCTGCGCAACGCCGCCCTCGTGCTCGGCAATCGCGGCGACGGGGCGGCCGTCCCGGCGCTGCGGCGGGCGCTCGGGGATGCGGACGACACCGTCCGCCGGGCCGCCGCGTGGGCGCTCGGGCGACTGGAGCCGCCGGCGAGCGCCCCCTCGTCGGGCGCGCGGCCGCGCGCTACCATGGGCGCGATGCAGATCCGGCGGCTCGATCACTTCGGCGTGGACGTCGTCGACCTCGACCGCGCCGAGCGGTTCTATACCGAGGTGCTCGGCATGACGGTCCGCATGCGGCTGCCCGACCAGGTGCTGCTCGCCTACGGCGACGGCAGCTGCGCGCTCTTCCTGCGGCCCGACCGGCCGCCCGGCTCGCTCGAGCAGATCGTCAACCCGCTGGGCAAGAGCCATCACGCCTTCGAGGTCTCGTACGAGGACCTGCTCGGGGCGCGTGCGCTCTTCGCGGAGCGGAACATTCCCCACCACGCCCCGATCGACTGGGGCGACCACGACTGTCTGTACTTCCTCGACCCGGACGGCAACCTGCTCGAGCTCGTCGGCTATCGCTAGCCCGGGGCCGGAGCCCGCACGCGTGCGCGTCGACCTGCACACCCATCTGGTGCCGGAGGGGTGGGAGGACTGGGCGAGCCGGTACGGCGCCGGCCGCTGGCCGCGCCTGGTGCGGCACGACGCCTGCCGGGCGACCATCATGACCGGCGATCACTTCTTTCGCGACGTCGACGACCGCTCCTGGAGCCCGGCGCGGCGCCTGGCCGACATGGAGCGGCTGGGCATCGACCGCCAGGTGCTCTCGCCCCCGCCGGTGATGTTCTGCTACTGGGCGGAGCCCCGCGCCGGGCAGGCGTTCGCGCGGATGCAGAACGAGACGGTCGCCGCGATCGCGCACCGCCATCCGGACCGGTTCACGGGCATGGCGACGGTGCCGCTCCAGGATCCGGGCCTGGCCATCGAGGAGCTGCGCCACTGCCGCGAGCGGCTCGGGCTCTCGAGCGTGGAGATCGGCACATGCCCGGCCGGGCGCGATCTCGACGACCCCGCGCTCTTCCCGTTCTTCGAGGCGTGCGTGGGGCTGGCCGTCGCGGTGTTCGTGCACCCGGCCACCCCGCTGGTGGGGCAGGAACGCCTCGCCAAGCACTACTTCCCCCTGATCGTGGGCAACCCGCTGGAGACGGCCCTGGCCGTCTCCAGCCTGATCTACGGCGGCGTGCTCGAGCGGCTGCCCGCGCTGCGCATCTGCTTCGCGCACGGCGGTGGCGCCTTCCCCTTCACGCTCGCCCGGCTGAACCACGGCTGGACGGTGCGGCCGGAGGGACGCGCCGCCATCCCGAAGGAACCGCGAGAGTACGCGCGCCGGATCTACTTCGACTCGCTCACGCTCTCCGCGAGGAACCTCCGGTTCCTCGTGGACGAGTTCGGCGCCGACCGCGTCATGCTGGGCAGCGACTATCCCTTCGACATGGGCGCCGCCGATCCGGTGGCGGCGGTGGCCGCCGCCGGGCTCGACGACGGGGCGCGCGCCCGCATCGAGGGGGCCACCGCCGTCCGGTTCCTCGGCCTCGCCGGCCCTCCGATCACGCCGTGACCCGCGTGCTACACTGATCGGCGTCATGGCCATCCTGAAGGTCGCGCGCCTCGGCCATCCGGTGCTGCGCCAGCCGGCGCGACCGGTGCCGGTGGACGAGATCCGCTCGGCCGAGACGCAGCGGCTCATCGACGACATGATCGACACGATGCGCGAGTACGACGGCGCCGGGCTCGCCGGCAACCAGGTGCACGCGCTGAAGCAGATCGCCGTCATCGAGGTCGCGGCCAATCCCCGCTATCCCGACGCTCCCGCCATCCCGCTGACCGTCGTGATCAACCCCGTCGTCACGCCGATCTCCGAGGAGACGGAGGACGGCTGGGAGGGCTGCCTCTCGGTGCCCGACATGCGGGGCGTGGTGGCGCGCTACACGGCGGTGCGGCTGGAGTGCCACGACCGCGAGGGACGGCGCGTCGAGCTCGTCGCGAAGGACTTCTTCGCCCGGGTCATCCAGCACGAGACGGATCACCTCCACGGGATCGTCTACCTCGACCGCATGCGGGATCTCCGGACGCTCAGTCACCTCGTCGAGTGGAACAAGCACTGGCTGGGCATCCGGCAGCAGGATGACTAGCGCGGGCGGCCGTGTCGTCGCCGTCGTCCGGGATCTCTTCTTCGTCGCGCGCATCCGGGAGACGGCGCGGCTGTGCGGCGTCCCTCTCGACGTCGCCCGGACCCCGGCCGAGCTGGAGACCGCCCTCGCGGCGCCGGTGCGGCTCGTGATCCTCGACCTCACCGGGCCCTTCGATCACGCGGGGCTCTTCGCGACCGTGGCCGCCGCCGGCGCGCCGCCGGTCCTCGGCTTCACCACCCACGCGCTCGCCCGGCAGACGCAGCCCTGGCACGGCCGGTGCGCGCGGGTTGTGACCAAGGAGACGCTGACCCAGGACCTGCCTGCGCTCCTGCGCGAGGGGGCCGTGGCGTGAGCCCGGAGGCCTTCGTCGAGGAGCTCGACGCCGAGGTGCAGGCGCTCCTGCGGGGCCTCGAGCCGGACGCGACGCTGCGGCCCGAGGTCGAGGGCGCGCTCAACGTCCCCAACCTCTTGAAGGTCGCGCTGAAGAACGAGATCGAGGCGACCGAGATCGCCGCCCGCTGGCTCGTCACCACCGACGACCTGCAGGTCAAGCTGGCGCTGGCGCGTCAGGTGGGCGACGAGGCGAGGCACTACCGGCTGGTGGCGGACCGCCTGCGGGCGCTCGGCCTCGACCCGGCGACGATCGACCCGCTGGCCGCGGGCTGGGGCCCGCTCTTCCGCTACCTCGACACGCTCTCCAGCACGGTGGAGCGGGTCGCGGCCGGGCAGTTCGCGCGCGAGGCGATCGCCGTCGTCAAGAACCGCCAGTTCATCGAGTTCTGCGAGCGGGCCGGCGACGGCGAGACGGCGGCGCTCTACCGGGACACGATCGAGCCCGACGAGCGGTTCCACCACGAGCTCGGCCGGCGGCTGCTCCTCCGCCTCGCCGACGGGCCGCGGGCGCAGGCGGCCGCCCGCGCGGCCTGTCGGCGCACGCTCGCGCTCGCCGAGGAGCTCCAGCGGACGGCGCTGGCGACGGCCGGCGTCCACCACGCGCCCGGGTGTTGACGGCGTCATGGACCACTCGCTGCACACCTTCCGCGATCTGGTCCGGGGCTCCGACGAAGGGATCGACCTGGCGCGGACCGCGCTGGCCGTCGCCGGGATCGAGCACCCGGATCTGCGCGTGGACCGGGAGCTGGCGCGCCTCGACAGGCTCGCCGGTCGCTGCGGCATCGGGGGGCGCCGCGCGTCGCGCGCGACGCTGGAACGGCTCCGGCGCTTCCTGTTCGAGGAGGAGGGCTTCCGCGGCAACGTCGACGCCTACTACGATCCGCGCAACTCCTGCCTGAACGACGTCCTCGACCGGCACCTCGGCATCCCGATCACGCTGTCCGTGCTGTTCATCGAGGTCGGGCGGCGTCTCGGCCTCGCCATCGAGGGCATCGGGCTGCCCGGTCACTTCATCACCGCCGCCCGCGTGGAGGGCGAGCGCGTGCTGCTCGATCCGTTCCACGGGGGCACCGTGCTCACGCCGGAGGAAGCCGAGGAAGTGGCCGCGCGGGCGGTGGGACGGCCGGTACGCCTGGAGGCGGCCCACTGGACCCCGTGCACGCGTCGGCAGATCGTGGTGCGCATGCTGCGCAACCTCAAGACGATCTACGCGCGCGAGCGGAACTGGGACCGCGCCCTCGCGGTCGTGGACCGGCTGCTCGTCGTGGACCAGGACACCCCGTCGCACTTGCGCGACCGCGGCACGGTGCTGGTGCGGGCCGGACGCCTCTGGGAGGGCGCGGCCGAGTGGGAGCGCTACCTCTCGCAGCACCCGCAGGCGCCCGACGCCGAGAGCTGCCGGCACGAGCTCCGCCGGGTGCGGCAGGAGATCGGCGTCCGCAACTAGCGCATGCGGGTTCGGGGGCCGCGGTGGGTCGCCACAATCGCCGTCGTCGGGCTGCTGACCGCCGGCTGCGCCGTCCGCGAGGTGACGCCGGTCGGCGCCGAGGGCCGGCCGTTCGTGCCCGACGGCGACGAGCGGGCGCTGTGGGCGCGGGCCGAGCAGGAGGACGCGGTCCTCCGCGAGCGCGCGACGGTCCACGACGACCCGGAGCTCGAGCGGTACCTCGCCGCGATCGGCGATCGCCTGACGCCCGACCGCGTGCGCCTCGCGGGCGGCCCCGGCGTCCGGTTCCGCGTGCTCCGCGATCCCAGCCAGAGCGCCTTCGCGCTGCCCGACGGCCGGCTCTACGTGCACACCGGGCTGCTGAGCCGCGTCGAGAACGAGTCCCAGCTGGCGATGGTCCTCGCCCACGAGATGGCGCACGTCATCCATCGCCACGCGCTCGCCCTCGTCCGCGAGGGTGGCCTGCCCCCGATCCGCCTGGCCGCGTCAGCGGCGGCCGGGCCCAGCGGCGAGGACGTCGGCACGGCCCTCATCGGCCGGACGGCCCGCGTGATCCTCGGGCAGGGGCTGCGGCTCGCCGCCCTCGCCGCCATGCAGGGCTACGGACCGGACCGGGAGCGCGACGCCGACGCGACGGCGACGGGCATGCTCGTGCGGGCCGGCTACGATGCCCGGGAGGCCGCGGAGGCCTTCGCCGTGCTGGAGTCGGGGCTGGAGGACGGCGACCGGCTGGAGAGGTCCCTGCTCGGCCGCCGCGCGGAGCTCGCGGAGCGGAGCGCCGTCACGACCGCGCTCCTCGCCTTCCGTCACGGCGCCGCCTTGCCGGGTCCGGCCCGGGACACCGAGGAGTTCGCGGAGCGGATGCGGCCGGTGGTTCGCGAGGACGCGAGCGAGAATCTGAGAGCGGGCCGCTTCGCCCTCGCCCGGCGGCAGCTGGACCGGGTCCTCGCCCTCACGCCGGACGACGCGCTCGCGCACCTCCACTACGGGGACCTCCACCGGCTGCAGGCGCAGCGCGCGGCCGACGCGGGTACCCGGGCCGAGCACATCGCGCGGGCGGTCGAGCGGTACCAGCGGGCGGCCGTGCTCGACCCGATGCTGCCCGATCCGCATCGCCAGCTCGGGCTGCTCCACTACCAGCAGGGGGACAGCGCCCGGGCGCGGGCGGCGTTCGAGCGCTACCTGGCGCTCGGACCGGGTGCGCCGGACGCCCGCCGGATCGAGGAGTACCTCGCCGAGCTCGGCCGGTGAGCCGGCCCTGGCCGCGGTGGGCGATCTCCGTGCCCCTCGACGGGTTCACCCTCGCCGAGCACGCCGACCTCGCGCGCGAGGCCGAGGGGCTCGGCTACTCGGGCGCGTGGTCCTTCGAGGTCGACGGCGTGGACGGCTTCACGCCGCTGGCCGTGGTGGGGGCGGCCTCCCGCCTCCGGGTGGGCATCGCGATCGCCAATGTCTTCACGCGCGGGCCGGCCACGCTCGCCATCTCCGCGGCGGGCCTGGCCGAGGTGGCGCCCGGGCGCTTCTGCCTGGGCGTCGGGGCCGGCTCGCAGCCCATCGTCGAGGCGTGGAACGGCGGCGCGTTCCGGCAGCCGGCGACGCGGGTGCGCGAGACGGTGCAGGTCCTGAGAGCCGCGCTCGCGGGCGAGCGCGTCACGTTCCGCGGCAAGACGGTGAGGGTGGAGGGCTTCCGCCTGACGCGCCCGCCGGCCCACCCCGTGCCGATCCACGTCGCCGCGCTCCGGCCCGGCATGCTGCGCGTGGCCGGGGAGGTGGGCGACGGCGTCGTGCTGAACTGGCTGTCGGCCGGCGACGTCCCGCGGGTCGTCGGTGTCGCGCGCGACGCGGCGACCGCGGCCGGGCGGGATCCCGCGGCCCTCGAGGTGACGGCGCGCCTTCTCGTCAGCGTCGACCCGCCCGGCCCGGAGGCCGACCTCGCCGTCCGCCGTCACGTGACCGCCTATCTCAACGTGCCCGTCTATCGCGCGTTCCACGAGTGGCTCGGCCGCGGCGACACCCTGTCACCGATGTGGCAGGCGTGGGAGCGCGGCGATCGCCGCGGGGCGGTGGACGCGGTGCCGCCGGCCGTCATGGACGAGCTGATCCTGCGCGGGCCGGCGAGCACGATCCGCGACCTGGTGCGAGGCTACCTCGACGCGGGGATCGACACCGCCTTCCTGTCGCTGACGACGAGCGAGACCGATTCCGACCGCCGCCGGGCGCGGCTGCGCGAGGCCCTCCGGGCGCTGGCCCCCGCGCGCTGACCCGGCCCGGCGACGACCCCGAGGAGGTGGAGCGTGACCGACGACGAGCGCCGCAACCTAACGACCCTGGAGCGGATGAGCGCCGGCTTCGACCGGCAGGACGTCGACGCCATCCTCGCCTGCTTCACCGAGGACGGCGTCTTCGAGACGACGCAGGGCCCGGACCCCTGGGGGGAGCGGTTCACGGGCCGGGCGGCGATCCGGACGTCGATCGAGCGCGTCTTCAAGACGCTCCCCGACGTGCGGTTCCTCGACGCCACCCGCTTCGTGACCGGCGACCGCGGCGTGGCGGAGTGGACGTGCGTCGCCACCGCGCCGTCGGGGCGGCGCCTGGAGGTACGGGGCTGCGACCTGTTCACCTTCCGCGACGGGAAGGTGGCCCGGAAGGACACCTACTTCAAGCAGGTGGTCCGGCCGAAGCCCTGAGGCCGCGGCGCGGCTCAGCTGCCCGCGACGGCGCACTGCGCGCGCCAGCGCTCGTTGGCCTCCCGGAACAACCGCTTCGCGTTCTCCACGTCGTAGGGGCGCTCCTGCAGGGTCTCGGGATCCCACTCGCTGCGGGGGACGCCGAAGAAGTCGCCCCCGTACACGTGGATCGCCCCGGTGAACTGCCGGAGCGGGTTGGTCACGGAGTGCACGATCGACTTGCCGAGGAGCACGGCCTCCCGCGCCTCGACCTTCTTGCCTCCCGCCTGCTCCAGGCCCTGCGCCGTGCGGCGGTAGAAGAAGTTGTCCTCCCGGCCGCCGTAGAGACCGATGACCGCCCACATGCGGTGGTCGTGGGGGTAGATGGCCATCCCCGGCGCCCAGATCACGTGAAGCACGGTGAGCTCGGGCGAGTGGTGCAGGGTGGTGATCCCGCCCGCCGCCGGCGTGCCGAGGACGCGCTCGATCTCGTCGGGGCGCGCCATCGCCCGCTCGACGACCTCCTTCACCGCGACCTCCGGCGTGCTCTCCCGTAGCGCTGCGCGACAGTTGCCCACGAGCCGCTCCACGTCGAACATGGCGCTTGCCTCCTTCGCGTCGGTGCTCCGCGGCCGCCCACCCGGCCTCGTCTCCGCACGGTAGCCCGGGGTGATCCTGGGTGTCCAATGCATTCGAGATCGCGTACGCCATGCCCGGGAGGCATCGCTGCGCGCACGCCATGGAGCGCCGTCGCCTCGACGGCCGAGGGCCGAGCGTCACGCGAGGTCGGGCGACGGCGCGACCAGGCGTGACTTCAGCACCTTCCCCGTCGCGCTCCGCGGCAGGGCAGGCAGGACGGTGACCCGCCGCGGATACTTGAACCCGGCGAGCCGCTCGCGGCACCAGGCGATCAGCTCGTCGTCGGCGATGCTCCCGCCCGCGCGGAGGGCCACGAAGGCGGCCACCTCCTCGCCCAGATCGGGGTGCGGGACGCCGACGACGGCGGCCTCGGCCACGGCGGGGTGGGCGAGGAGGACGGTCTCGACCTCCACGGGGAAGATCGAGTAGCCGCCCCGGAGGATCCGCTCGCGCTTGCGCCCGACGATGGACACGTGGCCGTCGGGCGTGAGGCGGGCGAGGTCGCCCGTCCTGAACCAGCCGTCGCCGAGCACGGCCTCCGTCTCCTCCGGGGCTCCCAGGTAGCCGTCCATCACCGCCGGCGTCCGGATCCACAGCTCGCCTTCCTCGTCCGGCCCGAGCGCGTGGCCGGCGTCGTCGACGATCCGGACCTCGACGTTGGGCACGGGACGGCCCGTGCACCCGGGCAGGTCCGTCGGATCGGCGGCGAGGTAGGAGATGGGGCGGAACAGCTCGGTGCTGCCGTAGCCGCGGATGATGCGGGTGCCCGTGCGGCGGCGCCACTCCTCGGCGAGCTCCCAGGGGCAGGGCGCGGCTCCGGACACCGCCAGGCGGAGCGGGGGCGCGCCGCGGAAGCCCGGCAGGTCGAGGAGCCGGCGGAACATCGTGGCCACCGCGGGCAGGACGCTCACGCCCGCCGTCTCGAGCAGCCGCCCCACCGCCTCGGGGACGAAGCGCTCGACGAGGACGACGCAGGCGCCGGCCAGCAGCGGGGCGAGCAGCGCGCCGTTGAGCCCGAAGGCGTGGGTCAGGGGCAGCGCGCCGAGCAGCACGTCGCCCTCGGTCACGCCGATCACGGGCCCCGCCCACGAGCGGTTGGCGAAGGTGAGCGCGGCGTGGGAGAGGACCGCTCCCTTCGGCCGTCCGGTGCTGCCCGACGTGTAGACCACGAGCGCGGGCGGCAGCCCGTCGCGGGCGCGGGCGGGAGGCTGCGCCGCGAGCGCCGCGCCGGCCGTGACGCCGTGCTCGTCCACCAGCCAGCGCGGGGCCAGGTCCTCGAGGACGTCCCGGCGCTCGTCGGCCCTGAGCAGCGGATCGACCGGGGCGACGGTGGCGCCGGCGGCCAGCCCCCCGACGATCGCGACGACGAGCTCCGGCCGGTTCGTCATCGAGATGGCGACGCGGTCGCCCGGCCGCAGCCCCCGCACCCGGAGCGTCCGCGCGAAGGCCCCGGCGCGCTCGGCGAGCTCGCCGTGGGTGCACGTGCCGCCCTCCCAGCGGAGGGCCGGCCGCCCGGGATGGCGGCGTGCCGTCGCCTCCAGCAGCGCCGCGAACCCGGTCCGAAGCCCGGTCAGGGCAGGTAGTCCTCCACGCGCAGCCGCTGCCACACGTCGGGCGGCACCCGGTGACGTGGGGTGTAGCCGGCCAGCGACGGCTTGGCGGTGGCGTCGATGCCCCACTTCGCGGTCTGGCCGTCCTGCGCCGTCGAGGGGTCGAGGTCCGAGCCGCGCGCGTGCGTGACGACGACGAGATCGCGGTCCGGCTGGCAGCGCGTGGCCAGGGCCCAGGTGACCTGCCGGTCGTCGAAGACGTCGACGTCGTGGTCGACGACGACCACCCGCTTCATGTAGAGATCGGCGCCGAGGACCGCCATGATGGCGTTCTTGGCCTGGCCGGGCAGCCGCTGCTCGAGCGAGACGTAGCACGTGAACGGGCCGGGCACCCGGACGGCGCGCACGGTCGGCACCATCGCGCGCACGGCCCGGTAGAGATTGGCCTCCATGGGCACCGTCGAGAGCAGCAGGTGGTCGAGGTGCGCGACGGAGATGTCGTGGAAGATCGCGTCGCGCCGGTGGGTGATGGCCGTGACCTTCACGACCTCCCGCGGCCGCTGCCCGAGGCTGTAGCCCGTGAACTCGCCGAAGGGCCCCTCCGGGGTGCGCGCCTCGGGGAGGATCTCCGCCTCGATCACCATCTCCGCGTGCGCGGGAACGAGGACGTCGGAGGTCTCGCACCGCACGAGCTCGAGGGGCTCGCCGAGCAGCGCCCCCATGATGCCGCGCTCGTCCTCGTCGATGGAGCCGATGGCGAGCGCGCCCAGCGAGATCGCGGGCGGTACGCCCACGACGAGCGCCACCGGCAGCGGCTCCCCCCGCGCCTCCGCCGTGCGGTGGAACTCCCACAGGTGCTTGCCGAGCGTCAGGTGGATCGAGGTCGTGTCGCGGCCCTGGATCATCAGCCGGTTGAACGCGCAGTTCCACGTCTCGCTGGCGGGGTCGCGCGCGAAGGAGATGGCCGCCGTCAGGTACGGGCCGGCGTCCCCCTCGTGGTGGATGATCTGCGGCAGGGCGCGGAGGTCGACCCGGTCGCCGGTCAGGACCACCTCCTTGACCGGCCCGCCCGGCACGACGACGGGCGGCAGCGGCTTCTCCATCGCTCGCAGGTAGGCCGGCAGCATGCGGTCCGGGGTGGCGCCGATCGCCGCCGCCAGCCTCGCGCGGCTGGCGTGGAGATTCGTGAGGACCGGGAACCGGGTGCCCGTGACGTTCTCGAAGAGCAGCACGGGGCGGCGGCGCCGCTCGCGCTCGAGCTTGACGACGAGCGCCGTGATCTCCCAGGCGGGGTCGATGGGGCGCGACACGACCAGGAAATCGTCGGGCTTCTGCCGCTTGACGAGGTCGAGGAACGATCGCAGGTCCTGGGGCATTCCCGCTCCTTGGGTCGTCGGTCCGGTGGCCGGGACGATTTTACCCGGATGCCGCGGCGGATGGCGAGGGCGGGGGCGCGTGACGCGGCCGATTACTCTGTAAATTGTACCGTGCTACCCGAAAGTGACGCGGTGCTGCACAGGGCGGCCGCGGACGAGGGGTGCAGATAGTACCGCTCGAGGCGGGGCAAGATCCGCTCCTCGGCGAAATCCTGCACTCGCTTGCGAGCCCCGAGCGCCAGCGCCCCGGCCCGGCCGGGATCCTCGACGACGGTGCCGAGCGCGCGCGCGAGCGCTTCGACGTCCCCCGGAGGGTACAGGAGTCCCGTGCGCCCGTGCTCGACGACCTCCTCGGCCCCCCCGCAGCGCGAGGAGACGATCGGCGCGCCGGCCGCCATGGCCTCGAGCAGCACGTTGGCGAGGCCTTCCGAGCGAGAGGAGAGCACGAAGCACCGCGCCCGTCCGAACCAGGCGAACGGGTTCGCGACGAAGCCCGGAAGGTCGACCTCCTCCTCCACGCCCGCCTCGCGAGCCGTCCGGAGAAGCGCGGCGCGGTCGGGCCCATCGCCCAGGATGACGAGCCGCAGGCGATGGCGCTGGCGCACGAGGGCGAACGCCCGGATCAGGTCGTCGAAACCCTTCACCGCGGTGAGCCGGCCGCACGCCACGATGAACGGCGCCCCCTCCGGGGCGCCGATCGGCGTGTGGGCAGCCGCGGCGATCCGGCCGATTTCCATGGGGTTGTGAATCGTCACGACCCGGTCCGGATCCCCCCCGAAGACTTCCAGGTGCGCGCGGCGGAGATAGTCCGAGACGGCGACCGCCCCGTCGGCGAGACGGTAGAGGGCGCGTCCCATCTGGAGCAGGCGTGCCGAGGCCCCCGTGGCCCGGTACGTCGCCGGCTCGTTGTGGGTCTGCACGATGGCGCGCAGGCGGCCGGCGGTGAGCACCTTGGCGAGCAGCACGACCACGTTCGCCCGCAGCTCGTGGCCGATCACGACGTCCGCGCGTGCGCGCCGCGCCCGCGCGGCCACCCGCCGCGCGGTGCCGACCAGCCCCAGGCGGCCCGGCGGCGGCAGCGGATGGAACGGCACGCCGGCCGCGGCCAGGGCCGCCAGCGTCGGGTTGGGACTCCCGGCCAGCGTCTCGGCCACCCGCCACGCCGTCACCTCGGTCCGGTGGCCGCGGCCGGCGAGCCAGGGGACCTTCACCTCGATCGTGCGCTCGATACCCCCGTCCAGCATCCAGGGTGTCACGAAGAGCATCGAGCTCGTCACGCGAGGGGCTTGTGTGCACGCGACGTACCAGCGGAGTGGCCCGATCTGGTACCGCCGTTGCTGTCGAGAAAGGGCGGCGTCAGCCACGAGAGGAAGAGAGGGCCCATGACACGTCAGCGTTCCTCCCCGCACTCGCCGGTCGCGGCCGCGGACACCGTCCGCCCCGACCCTCTGCCGTTCCATCGCCCGTGGATCGACGAGGAGGAGATCGCCGAGGTCGCGGACACGCTCCGGTCCGGCTGGCTGACGATGGGGCCCAAGACCCTGCGCTTCGAGGAGGCGTTCGCCGCCTACGTGGGAGCGCGCCACGCGGTCGCCGTCAGCTCGGCCACCGCGGGCCTCCATCTGGCCGTGGACGCCCTCGACCTCGCGCCCGGGGACGAGGTCATCACGTCACCGTACACGTTCACCGCGACCGCCGCCGTCGTCCTCCACGCCGGCGCCCGGCCGGTGTTCGCCGACGTCCTGGCCGACACCCTCACCATCGACCCCGCGGAGGTGGCGCGCCGGATCACGCCCCGGACGCGGGCGATCCTGCCCGTCCACATGGCCGGGCTGCCGTGCGCGATGGACGAGCTGCTCGCGATCGCCGACCGCCACCGCCTGGCCGTCATCGACGACGCGGCCCACGCGCTCCCGGCGCGCTGGGGGGACCGCATGATCGGCACGCTCGGCGACCTCACGGTCTTCAGCTTCTACGCCGGCAAGAACATCACCACCGGCGAGGGCGGCATGATCACGACCGCTCGCGAGGATTTCGCCGCCCGCCTCCGCACGCGCCGGCTGCACGGCATCAGCCGCGACGCGTGGAAGCGCTACAGCACGCAGGGGTCCTGGTACTACGAGGTCGAGTCCCCGGGCTTCAAGTACAACATGACCGACATCAACGCCGCCCTCGGGCTCCACCAGCTGCGCAAGGCGGACCGCTTCCACGCCCTTCGCGCGCGCTACGCGGCGCTCTACCGGACGGGCCTGGCCGACCTCGACGAGATCCAGCTGCCGGCCGAGCCCGAGGGCGTCCAGCACGCCTGGCACCTCTTCGTCATCCGGCTGCGTCCGGGCCGGCTACGCATCGACCGGGATGCGTTCGTCGAGGCGCTGCGCGCGCGCAACATCGGGACCAGCGTGCACTTCATCCCCCTCCACCTCCAGCCGTACTACCGGCGCGCCTTCGGCTACACGCCGGACGACTTCCCGCGCGCGACCGCGGCGTACCGGGGCGCCCTGTCGCTGCCGCTCTACCCCCGCATGAGCGAGGACGACGTCCACGACGTGATCGACGCCGTGCGCCGGATCGTGCAGGAGAACCGCCGGTGAGCGCACGCACGATCCTCGTCACCGGCGGCGCGGGGTACATCGGCTCTCACCTCACGCGCCGGCTGCTGGCCCGCGGCGACCGCGTGCGCATCCTCGACCGCTTCCTCTACGGGGCTCACGGGCTCCGCGACGTCAGGGACCATCCCCGCCTGCCCGTGATGGAGGCCGACGTGCGTGACGCCGGCGCAGTGGCGGGCGCGCTGCGGGGCGTGGACACCGTGATCGCGCTCGCCGCCCTCGTCGGCGACGCCGCCTGCGACCTCGACGAGGGCGTGACCAGGTCGGTGAACGTCGACGCGACCGGGCTCCTGGCGCAGGCGTGCGTCGACGCGGGCGTCCGACGGCTCGTCTTCGCGTCCTCGTGCAGCGTCTACGGGGCGGGGAGCGAGCGGCTGCTCGACGAGACGTCCGCGCTCAACCCGGTGTCGGCCTACGCGGTGACCCGCGTCCGCTCGGAGGCCGTGCTCGCGCGCTTCCCGGCGCTGAGCACGGTGACCCTGCGCTTCGCCACCGTGTTCGGCCTGTCGCCCCGGATCCGGCTCGACCTCCTGGTCAACACCTTCGCCGCCCAGGCGTTCTTCGCGGGCCGCATCCGCGTGTTCGGGGGCGGCCAGTGGCGGCCCAACCTCCACGTCCAGGACGCGGCGGCCGCCATCGTGCTCGCCGCCGACGCGCCCGACGAGATCGTCCGCGGGCAGGTGTTCAACGTCGGCGACGACCGGGCCAACCACACGGTGCGGGAGATCGCCGACCTCGTGCGCGCGGCCCTGCCGGAGACCAGGGTGGACGTGGTTCCCCAGGCCGGCGACGCGCGCGACTACCGCGTGAGCTTCGCGAGGATCCGGGCGGCGCTCGGCTTCGCGGCGCGCTTCGGGGTGCTCGACGGCATCGCCGAGATCGTGCAGGCGTGCCGGCAGGGACGCATCGCGGGGCTGGGGGATCCGAGCCACTCCAACGTGGAGTGCCTCAGGGCGTCCGGCCTCGGCGCGCCGGCCGGCGCCCGCGCGGCCTGACGCCCGGCCCCGGCGCCGTCAGCGGGAGGCCGCCGCCGCGGCCACCGCGTGCGCGACGGCCTCGTGGAGGCGGTCGAAGTCGAGGGGCTTGCGCAGCACGGTGAGACCCAGCCGGACGGTGTCCGGCCCCAGGTCGCCCGCGAACGCCGTGACCATGATGACCCCCGTCCGCGGCGTCCGCTCGCGGACGCGCTCGGCCACGGCGAGTCCGCTGATCCCCGGCATCTTGAGATCGGTCACGACCGCGGCGTACGCCCGCTCGGCCAGGCACCGGAGACCGTCGTGCCCGTCGGCGGCGGCGTCCGTCTCGTAGCCCCAGAGGGCCAGCAGGTCGCAGAGCAGGCTGCGCACGTGACGGTCGTCCTCGATCACGAGGACGCGGGGCGACTGCATGGTCTCGGGCAGGGTGGCGAGCGGAAACGTCTCGGACATCACCACTGTTTCTCTCCCGCCGCCCCGTCCGTGTCAACGACTATCTCGTCCACATATCCACCGCTGTCCACACCCGCGATTGCATCGAGCGCACGCGGAGATGGACGTCGGCGGGACGGTCACTTCAGCCCGTAGAGGCGCCGGGCGTTCTCCCCGAGGATCTTCCGCTTGTGCGCGTCGGTGAGATCGCCGCGATCCCGGATCTCGTCGATGGAGCCGGGGTACGAGTGATCCCAGTGCGGGAAGTCCGAGGCGTAGACGATCTGGTTCTCGCCCACGAGCTTGACGGCCTGGGGCATGAGCCACTCGTCCGCCTCGCAGGAGAAGTAGACGTTGCCGCCCCGGACGTACTCGCTCGGACGGCGCTTGAGCGCCGGCGCCTCGGCGGCCCGCTTCGCGTACTCGTCGTCCATCCGCTCCATCCAGTAGGGCGCCCAGCCGCACCCCGCCTCCAGGAACGCGAGGCGGAGATCGGGGAAGCGCTCGGGGATGCCCTCGAAGACGATCGAGGTGAGCTGGCGCATCTGCCCGAAGGGGTGCGAGCACGTGTGGGCCTGGATGAAGGCGGGGAAGA
>JAICGY010000047.1 GCA_025922915.1 Candidatus Methylomirabilota bacterium
CCGACCCCGAGACCGTGCTCCGCGCCTACTACTCGATCCCCGAGGAGCGCCTCAAGTCGTCCGTGACCTACGAGAAGCAGCTGTAACCGGATCCTCCTGCTCGCCGCGCCGGTCTCGCACCGGGCCTTCTCGTGCCTCAGTCGGGCGTGTGACTGACCGCGTGCCCCTTCGCCTTCGCTGCCTGGTAGATTCCCTGTGCCCACACCTGCAGCCCCAGCATCGCCTCGACGTAGGCCCTGGCGCCGGCCACACCGCGGTCGGCGCCGCCGCGGAGGTGGCCGAGATGGTGGAACCGGTGGGCCAGCTCTTCCCGTACCGCCCTCACGAGCGTGTCCGCCAATCCGGCGGCATCTCCGCTCTCGATTGCCTTCTCCGCGACCGGGATGACGGGACCGACATCGAGTCCGGCCGGCTTCAACCCGGTGAAGGGAGCTCCCTCGCCTGCGCGGTGCACGCGGACCACCGTCTCGAAGAAGTAGCGATCGGCCACCTCGCGACAGATCGCGCTCGTCCGTCGGGCCTGCACGACCTTGTCGAAGGCGGCGATGACTTCCTTCTCCCCGGCCGTCGGCACGAACGGGAGCACGAGGGTGACATCCTCGGCGTCGAGCGCTCGTTGCGCAGCCCGGACGACCGGGCCATCGAGTGAGTCGCAGTGGGGCGGCATCGAAGATCCTCCCGTCGTATCGTGATTCAGTCGTCCTCGTCCTTCGGCCCGCCGGCCCGCGCCCGCTCGGCGCCGAAGCTCGCCTCCAGCCCCGCGACCAGAAGAGCCCGCTCTGCCGGCGTCAGCCGGGCCCGGGTCGCCGGCAGCGCGTAGAACCACGGCGGCATCTCCCCCTTCCTGACGCTCTTCGCCGACTCGGGCGCCTCGCCCTGGCCACGATCCCACTCCGAGTAGTTCAGCACCCGCCGCCCCTCGACGTCGCGCTGGATCAGCCACGACATGGGAGCGACGTGGGAGTACCAGGGCCACACGGTCTCGTTGCTGTGGCAATCGAAGCACGCGCGTACCGCCAGCGCTCGGGTCTGGGGGGTGTCCCATTGAGGCTCGCCAGTGATGGGTGGGTTGGCGTGCTCGCGTCCGTACGGGACGAGCTGGATGGCAACCATCGCGAGCACGAAGAGGGCGCCGACCAAGAGCATGCCCCGACGCATTGTTCACTCCCGGACTGGCACAGACGCAACACACCCATGCCTGATCAGCTCGGTCATGAGGACGGGGACTTACGGTGCGATCCGATCAGTGGAGGGGCGGGGTGGCCGGGCCACACCTGGGGCACCGTGGCCGCAGCGAGGAGGTGCCCGGCTCGGGCCCGCGCCTTCCCGTTCCGATTGCCACGCATGCGACAGTGAAAGCCGAGCGTTCGAGTCAGACCGTGAGGCCGCGTCCACTGCACTGGGCCAGTTCGACGACGAGGGAGGCCGCCATGAGAGCAAGCGGGATCCCGGCATGACGCCCCGTCGCCCCGTCTTCTTCCGGGCGGCCGGGATCGCGACGGTCGCGCTCGCGGCGGCGAGCCTCCTGGTCGGCACGCTCGGCGATACGGCGGAGAGCCAGGAGCGCCTCAAGATCGGGATCATCGGCGCGGGCCGGATCGGCGGCACGCTCGGCGAGCACTGGGTGAAGGCCGGCCACGAGGTCCTGCTCTCGTCGCGGCATCCGGACACCCTGAAGCCGCTCGCCGACCGCCTCGGCCCGCTGGCCCGGGTGGGCACGCCCCGCGAGGCGGCCGCCTTCGGCCAGGTCGTCCTCGTCTCCGTCCCGTACGGCGCGTTCCCGCAGGTGGGGCGGGATCATGCCCGGGAGCTGCGCGGGAAGATCGTGCTCGACCCCGGCAATCCCTTCCCCCAGCGGGACGGTCCGATGGCGGAGGAGGCACGGCGCAAGGGGACCGCGGCGGCGTCGCTGGGACACCTCGGGGACGTGCGCCTGGTCCGCGCGTTCAACACGGTCCCCGCCGGCGTGCTGCGTAGCGAGGCCCACCGCACGGGGGAGCGCATCGCCGTGCCCCTGGCCTCCGACGACCGGGAGGCCCTGGAGGTCGCCGCGCGGCTGGTGAGGGATGCCGGCTTCGAGCCGGTCGTGGTCGGCCCCCTGGCGCGGTCGAAGGACTTCGACGTTGGTACCGCCGTCTTCGGTCGCGGGCTCACCGCCCGCGAGCTGCGCCGCGGCCTGGGCCTCGAGCCCTGATCGACATGTCCGGCGAGGGTCGATTGCTCACCCGGCGAGCGACGCTCGCGCTCGGTGCGAGAGCGGCGGTCGCGCTGGGTGGGCTCCGCCTCGCGGCGCCGCTGCCCCCCGCGGCGCTCGCGTCCGAGTCGACGGACCTCGTCCGCAAGGCGATCCCCTCGTCGGGCGAGCGCATCCCGGCGGTCGGCATCGGCACGGCGCGGCGGTTCGACGTCGGCGAATCGGCCGAGGCGCGCGCGCCGCTCCTCGAGGTGCTCCGCGAGCTGCCCCGTCTCGGCGGGACGGTGATCGACACGGCGCCGTCGTACGGCCAGGCCGAGACCGTGATCGGCGACCTCGTCCAGCAGCTCGGCAACCGGCGCGCGCTCTTCATCGCCACGAAGGCCGGGCAGGGCGGTGCCGGCGTCGGCGCCGCTCTCGCGGAGATGCGAGGGTCCCTGGAGCGGCTGCGCACCGAGCGGATCGACTTGCTGCAGATCCACAACATGGCGGGGGTCGAGTCGATGCTTCCCGTGCTGCGCGAGTGGAAGCAGGAAGGGCGCATCCGCTACTACGGCGTCACGACCTCCTTCCCGCGCCAGCACGAACCGCTCGCCCGGCTCGTGGCGCGGGAGCCGCTCGATTTCATCCAGGTCGACTACGCCGTCGACAATCGCGCCGCCGAGGGCCGTCTCCTGCCGCTGGCCGCGGACCGCGGCGTCGCCGTCCTCACCAATCTCCCGTTCGGGCGGGGGCGCGTGTTCCAGGCGCTGGGTCGCCAGCCGATCCCCGAGTGGGCGGGGACGCTCGGGATCCGGAGCTGGGCGCAGTTCGCGCTCAAGTACGTGATCTCCCACCGGGCGGTGACGTGCGCCATCCCGGGCACGGCCCGGCTCGCCTACCTGATCGACAACCTCGGCGCCGCCCGCGGACCACTGCCCGACGAGGCGACCCGGCGGCGGATGGCGGCGCTGATCGACGCCGCGTGAGCCGGCTCCTCCGCCGCGCGGTCGACGTCCGGGAGCACGAGACCGCCGCCCTCGTGGCCTCGTGCGCGTACTTCTTCTTCGTCCTCTCGGCCTACTACGTCATCCGCCCCGTGCGGGACGAGATGGGGGTGGCCGGCGGCGTGGAGAACCTCGCCTGGCTGTTCACGGGGACCCTGGTCGGGATGCTGCTCGTCCACCCGCTGTTCACCGCGCTCGTCGTGCGCTTCCCGCGACGGCGGTTCGTCCCGCTCATCTACCGGTTCTTCATCCTGAACCTCGGGCTCTTCTTCCTGGCCTTCGGCGCGGCGGACGCCGGGCAGGCGGTGTGGGTCGGCCGCGTGTTCTTCGTCTGGACGAGCGTCTTCAACCTCTTCGTCGTGTCGGTGTTCTGGTCGTTCATGACGGACCTCTACCGCCCGGCGCAGAGCCAGCGCCTGTTCGGCCTCGTCGCGGTCGGCGGCACGCTCGGCGCGATCCTCGGCTCGACGATCACGTCGGCGCTCGTGCCCCTGCTGGGCCCGGTGAACCTTCTGCTCGTGTCCGCCCTGCTCCTCGAGCTCGCCGCCCGCGCCGCGCGCGTTCTCGACGGCCAGGAGGCCGCGCTCGCCCGGGGCGCGCCGGAGGAAACGGCGGCGGCGGGCGGCGAGGACGACGGCATCATCGGCGGCGGCGCGCTCGACGGCATCCGCCACGTGCTCCGCTCCCCGTACCTCCTGGGCATCGCGGCGCTGATGCTCCTGTTCACGATCGCCTCGACGTTCCTCTACTTCCAGCAGGCCGCCATCGTCGCGCGCGTCTTCGAGGGCGATCCGCAAGCGCGGACACGGCTCTTCGCCGGCATCGACCTCGCGGTGAACGTCCTCACGCTCGCCACGCAGGTCTTCCTCACGGGACGGGTGCTGCGCTGGCTCGGGGTGGCCCTCAGCCTCGCCGTCCTGCCGCTGATGAGCCTGATCGGATTCGGGATCCTGGGGATCGCGCCGAGCCTGACCGTCCTCGTCGCCTTCCAGGTGCTGCGCCGGGCGGGGAACTTCGCCATCCAGCGCCCGGCCCGCGAGGTGCTCTACACGGTGCTGCCCCGCACCGACAAGTACAAGGCGAAGAACTTCAACGACACCTTCGTGTACCGCGTGGGGGACCAGCTAGGCGCCTGGTCCTACGCGGCGATCGCCTGGCTGGGGCTCGGCCTCTCCGGCCTCGCGTTCACGATGGTGCCACTCTCCGCCGCGTGGCTGCTCCTCGCCCTGTGGCTCGGCGCGCGGTACCGGAGGCTGCTCGACGCGCGACGTCGGGAGCCCGCCGCGATCGGCGGCGGGCCCCGGCCGGCGCCGTCACTGCCGTGACCCCCGGCCGCTCACGGGTGCGCGGCGCAGGCACAGCTCGGCTGGTGGAAGCGCCCGCTGCCTTCCACCACACCACCCTGGCCGTACATGTTGTTCGGCCGTACCCAGTCCGCGAGCGTCCTGTAGGGCCCGTCCTCGCCCCGCCCTTTCGGTGTCACGTCGAGATACCGGTAGATGCCGAGAAACTCCTCGCCGCCGCGTCCGTAGGTGGAGTACGTGTGGAAGATCTGGCCGGCGGCGTCCTTGCAAAAGACGCTGTCGCCGGAACGGTCCTCCAGCCCGGGATCCACGTACTCGTAGTTGTAGAACGCCCGACCCGCGGCGATCTCGTCCGGGGTGAACGAGACGTGGAAGTCGTAGTTGAAGTCGGAGCGAGAGGACGAGACCCAGGTGAAGCGCCACCCCATCCGCTTGCGGACGGCCTCGATCTCCTCGATCGGCGCCCGCGCCACCGCGGCGTACGAGACGTCGTGGTTCTGCAGGTGCGGGAGCACGCCCTCGACGTGGTCGACCTCCAGCGAGCAGCCGACGCACTGAGCGACCTGGCCCGGCGCCATCATGAAGTGCTTGACGAAGAGCTGGCCGCGTCCCTCGAACAGGTCGGCCAGCGTGACGGTGCCCCGCGGCCCGTCGAAGACATAGGGCTTCTCGACCCTCACCCAGGGCAGGGCCCGGCGCTCGGCGGCGAGCCGGTCGCGAGCCCGGGTGAGCTCCTTCTCCCTCGCCAGCAGGGCCTTCCGGGCCTCGAGCCACTCCTCGCGCGAGACGATCCTGGGGCTGTGCATCGTGCTCTCCTCCCCCCTTGCCGGGCGTCACACATGCGCGCCGCCTCTTGCTCTGAGGTCGAACGGGCGGGCTCGCGATCGACATCGTGGGGCGGGCGGCCCTGGTGTCGAGTTCCGGCCTGGCCGAACGACTACCTTCTGAACGGGGCGCCCCGGCACGAGGACGAGGCCGGAAGATGAGAGAGCAGGAGGAGAACGCCGTGAAATTCTTATGCCTTGGATACCTGGACGAGGAGAAGTGGGACGCGATCCCGAAGGGCGAGCAGGACACGATGATGCAGGAGTGCTTCGCCTACGACGACTTCCTCCGGAAGAACGCCCACTTCGTCGCGGGAGAGGCGCTCCAGAGCGCTCGAATCGCCAGGACCCTGCGGTGGACGGGCGGCAAGATCCTGGTGACCGACGGTCCATTCGCGGAGACCCGGGAGCAGCTCGGCGGCCTCCTCATGCTCGAGGCCAGGGACATGGACCAGGCGCTCGAGCTGATGTCGAAGCACCCGGGGGTGCGCCTGGGCGGTCCGTTCGAGATCCGTCCGGTCGAGGAGCTCCCCGGGGTGCACCCCCGCATGGGCGGAACGTGACCGTCCGTCCCGAGCCCTCTCATGGGCGCCGCGACCTGTGGCCGGATCAGGTGCTGATCCTGCATGGCCGCGCCGAGATGCCGCGACAGTTCGCGGTCAGGGGCCGACGCTCGCGTTCCGACCATCACGTCGTCGTGCGACGCGCCAGCATCAGCGCGGCGAGGGCTTCCGGAAAAGGACTTCCCGGGCGCCCGACTTCAGCAGGACCGAATCGAACAGGTCCAGGCCCTCGAACAGCCTGAGGATGTCCCGGTTCTGCAGCGTCCGTTCGCGACCGCAGGCGGCGTCCGAGACGCGACAACGGAGGTGGGCCTCGTCGACGATGAGGTACCGGGTGAAGCTCCTGTCGCCCGGCTTGCCGGTCCCGAAGAAGGCGAGGAGCGTGCCCCCGGGCCGGAGCGCCTGGATGAGCTCTCCGGCCAGCACGCTGGCCGCCGCCGGGAGCAGGTAGTCGAAGACGTCCCAGCACAGCACCGCGTCGATGCTCTGGTCGAGCCCCGTGAAGCGTCCCCCCAAAAACTCCGCGAAGCGGTCGAGGATCCCCTCGTGCGCGTGGCGGTCGAGATCGGCGTACAGGTCCTTCACGTGGATCCGGCACCCGATCCGCTCCCCGAGGAACGCGATGTTGGCACCGATCGCCGGGCCGAGATCCACGACGTCCGGCGCCGGCCGCGAGGAGACGAGCGACAGGAACGTGGCGAGGCCCCTGCTCGCCACGATCTCGCTGGACGGGCCGGCGCTCACGCGAATCAGACGCTGACGCGTTCACCATTGGCGGGGGTCGGCGTCTTGACGTCCGCCTTGAGACCCCCGACCGTCCAGTCGCTGGTCACCGCCGGCTCCTTGCGCCGCATGTCGATGCTGCCACGGAAGTCGGCGCCATCGGCGAGGGCGACGCGCGGCGCCACGATGTCTCCCTCCACCGATCCCTTGTCCCGGATGTCCACCTTCTCGCTCGCGGTCAGGTTGCCCCTCACCTGTCCCAGCACGATGATGGACTTGGCGGCAACATCCGCGTGGACGTGGCCGGTCGCCCCGACGGTCAGCACGTGGTCCCGCAGCTCGATCTTGCCTTCGACCTGACCCTCGACGGTGAGGTCCTCGCTCCCGCTCACCTCGCCCTTGATCACGATGCTCTTGCCGATGCTCGCGTGCTCTTCTCGCATGGGGCGTACCTCTCCTGGAGTCTGATCGAATCCTCCGGACACCGTCGATCGGGGGGGCGGTCCGGGCGCCGGGTTGACGGGAGCAGCCGCGGGTCGTGACGGTTCATCGCGCTTCCACATCGGTGTCACCTCCAGACCGCCGCACCTGTTTCGGTCGGGACTACCGATCTGCCGGGCGTGGCGCCAATGAGTCGGGACTGCGAGGGCAGTATAGGAACTGTCAAGGGCGACGATCAAGGGCAGATCCCTCCGCCGCGCCCCGGCGCGCGGCTCGCCCACCTGGCCAGCCGTCCACGCCGGACCGCGCAATCAACCGGCCAAAAGACCCATGGTTCCGCACCCTTCGGTGACGACGGCCGTGTCGCGGAGGAGCCCCTCGGCTCGGCCCGGCCCCGCCCCGGCACCAGGTCCAGGCATTGACCGTACAATCCCGACGACGATGCCTCCCGTCCCCGGCTCGCATACTCCCGTCGGTGGGGCAGCCGCTTTCCGTGCGCCCGCGCGGCGGCGGTCGGCGTCGGCGTGACACGCGATGACTGACCTGCTCCACGACGTGACGGTACTGGACGCCGTCCAGACGATCGCGGTCATAGCGGGCGGCTTCTGGACGCTGGTGCGGTGGCGGGATGCGGTGCGGCAGCGCGCGCAGGAGGTGAGGCAGCGGGAGCAGGAGCTGAAGTGGAAGCGAGCCAAGCTCGCGTGGGACCTGACGGACCAGATCCACGAGGCTCCCGATATCGCCCCCGCCCTGGCGCTGCTCGACCACGAGGCCGACGAGATCCGTCTGGCCGACACGACGTACCGAGTGAGCGACGACGACATTGCCGCCGCGCTCCACTTCACGAGCACTGGCGAATTCGAGGACGTCACTCCCAAGGGGCGGGCGATCCGCGCCTCCCTGGATGCGCTCCTCTATGCTCTGGAACGCCTGGATCACGCCATCCGGCTGGAGCTCATCTCGCCGACGGATGTCTTCGCGCCGACGAGGTACTACGCGGCGATCATGGCCCGCGATCGACGCTATTTGGATTATGCCCACCGTATCGGATACACGCGCGCCGCCCAGCTCGTGGAAGCGCTCGCGGGCCCATCGCGTTCCTGATCGCCTGTTCCCGCGCGGGGCGGTCAGTCCGCTCTCTCGAGCAGGAACCGGGACACCGCCTCCGCATACACCTCGGGCGCCGTGGTCATCCCTTCGTGCGCCTGGCCGGGGAGCCGTCCGATGCGCACGTCGGGGAGGACGCTGGCGAGGGCGTCGGTGACGTAGAGGTCGCGTGGGCTTTCGGTGCCGATCTGGAGCAGCACGGGCATGCGAAGGTCACGAAAGCGCTCCGCCCGGAAGTCGTAGCGGCTCAGTGCGCGCAGATCGCCCAGCGAAGCTTCCGCATCGCCGACGATCGGCGGCCACAGCGCCGTGGCCCGCAGTGCCTCCAGCTCCTCGACGGGCACGGACAGGGTGTCGCGGAAGAACGTCATCGCGAGATCGCCCCATCGTCCGGCCTGCGCCAGCGCCTCGAGCCGCGCCAGCGCCTCCTTCCCGATGATCCGCGGCCAGGCCGGCTCGTAGAGCACCAGCTTGCGAACGCGGTGGGGGACGGCGGCGGCGGCGGCGAGGGCGGCCTGACCGCCGTAGGAGTGGCCCAGCAGGAATACCGGCTCGCCCACCGCCTGGATCACCGCGACGACGTCCCTACTCTCGTCTTCGAGGCTATGCCCCTCGGTCGCATCCGTCGCGCCCCGGCCCCGCCGGGCCATGGCGTACACGGTGAACTGCTTCTCGAGCAGCGGCTTCACGAACTCCCAGTTCGTCCGGTGGTCGCTGAAGGCGCCATGCACCAGGACCAGCGATGGCCCGTCGCCGTACCTGTCATAGGAGACGCTGACGCCGGCGGGCGAGGTGACGCGCTGCATCGGCCGATCCAGGCCTCCCCTACGACAGCCCGTAGAACCGCATCGCGCCGCCGGCGAGGATCTGGCGCTTGGTCGCCGGCGACAGCTCCGGGCGATCGGCGATCAGCTTCGGAGCGCCCGGGAAGAAGCCGTCGGGATGCGGGTAGTCGGTGGCCCAGAGGATCTTGTGCGGGCCGATGAAGTCTGCAAGGACGCTCAGGCTCCGCTCGACCGGCTCGAACGAGATCCAGCAGTTGCGCTCGAACAGCTCGCTCGGCCGCATCGACAGCCCGGAGTCGTTGAAGCCCTTGTCGTCGAAGTGGCGGTCCATGCGGTCGAGCCACGGCGCGATCCAGCCGCCGCCGCTCTCCAGGAATGCGATGCGCACGCGCGGGAAGCGATCGCACACGCCGCCCCAGATGACGCTCATCGCCGCCAGCATCATCTCCAGGGTGTGCGAGATGATGTGGCGCGCCCCGCGCGTCTCGAAGCGGTCGACGCCCACCTGGGGCATGCCGCCGCTGGCGCCCTCGTGCAGGCCGATCGCGACGTCCAGCTCCTGCACCTCGTCCCAGAACGGCGTGTAGGCCGGATGGTGGAGCGTGCGCCCGTTGTAGGGGTTCGGGCGCAGGAAGCCGGCGCGCATGCCCAGCTCCTTGCGCGCGAAGCGCATCTCCTCGATCGCGGCCTCGATCGACTGCATCGGCAGCATCGCCACGCCGAAGAGGCGGTCCGGGTAGGGCCGGCAGTAGTCGGCGAGCCAGCGGTTGTAGGCGCGGCACACGGCGGCGGCGAGCTTCGGGTCCTTGATGGCGCCCGCGAAGAGGCCGACGCTCGGGTAGAGGAAGGCGGCGTCGATGCCGTCCAGGTCCATGTCGGGAATGCGCGCGTGGGGATCGAAGCCGCCCTTGCGGCCGTCGACGTACGTCATCGTCTCCTCCGGCACGTCGCCCTGCCGGGCGCCGATGGCCCCGATGACGCCGAAGCCCTTCTGGCTTCCGAGCCGCTGCCCCTCGACGTCCAGGCGCTCCTTGCCGTCCGTGTCGACGACGATGCGCGGCGCCCGGGCGCGGAAGGCCGGGTCGATGTACTTGTCCCAGATGTCGATCGGCTCGAGGACGTGACCGTCGGCGTCGATGACGTTGTAGGTCCGGGCCATGGGGACCTCCTCGTGCGCGGTGGCGCTGATCAGATCACCCCGCCGGTCGGTCGTCAAGCGCGGCGGGGGCGGCCGCTCAGACCATCAGCACGCCCCGGCGCACGCCGACGGTGACCGCCTCCGTACGGCTGCGCGCGTCCAGCTTGTCGAAGATCGCCGCGATGTGGAACTTCACGGTATGGCGCGAGATGCCCAGGTTCTGCGCGATCGCGCGGTTGCCCATGCCCTCGGCCATCATCGTGAGCACCTCGACCTCGCGAGGCGTGAGCGGCGACGTCCCCGCCCCGCCCGGGACGGGGCGGGCGCCCCTCGTCCCGCTGACCGAGAGCGGCATCCGGGACGGATGGAGGACGACGAGCCCGGCCGCGACCGCCTCGATGGAGGCCGCGATCTCGTGTGCCGACACGTCCCGCGGCAGGATGGCGCGCACGCCGGCGCGGAGCAGACGCGGGACGGCCGCGGGGGCGGTGTCGCCCCCCACGACCACGACGGGCGGCAGGCGCGGGCCCCGCGCCCGCGTCCGGAGCACGGTCTCGATGGGCCGCGGCCCCGGATCCATCAGGAGCACGTCGGGCTCGGTCGGGGCGCCCGGCACGTGGTCCCCGCTGATCGTCGTCGGGAACGCCGAGCGGACCAGCCGCAGTTCGGGCTGCGCGGCGATGAACGCCTCCAGGCGGCCACGCGCCATCGGGCTCGCCGCGAGCACCGCCACGCCGATCACGGACCGACGGACCGCATCACGAAGGCCTCGACGACGGGGCTCGGCACGGCCAGCGCCAGCCCGCCCGCGATCATCGTGTTGACGCCGATCACGCGCCCGCTCGCATCGGCCATGGGACCACCGGAATTGCCGGGCGCCAGCCGCAGGTCGGCCTGGATCCAGCTCGGCCCGGCGCGCCGGCCCCGCGCGGGCGCCGCGTGCACGACCCCGGTGACCACGGCCCCGGGCAAGCCGAACGGGTGGCCGACGGCCAGGACCAGCTCGCCGGGGCGCAGACGGTCGGGATCGCCCATCGTGGCTGCGGGGAGGTCGCCGGCCTCGATCCTGAGCACGGCGACATCGAGGTGCCGGTCCCGCGCGACGAGCGCTGCCGTCCGGCCGCGCCCGTCGGGCAGCACGACGAGGGCGTCCACACGCGCCCGGTGGGCGGTCGCCACGACGTGCGCACTGGTGACGACGAGCCCGTCCGCTCGCCAGATCACGCCCGCGCCGCGGGCCGGCCCCGCGCTCCGCAGCGCCACGGTGATCGCGCGCAGCTGCCCCACCACGACGGCGAGGTCGGTCGTGAGCGCGTGTGGCGTCTCGCCGACCGCCATGTCTAACGCGGTCGTGCCGGACGCTCGCCGAGTGTGATCGCCACCTCGACCGGCGCGCCGGCACGGATCATCGAGGCCGTCACCGCGGCGCCCGCACGTCGGCCGGCGAGCACCGCCTGGACATCGCCGGGATCGTGGACCGGCGTCCCCTCGAGCGCGAGGAGCACGTCGCCGAGCCCGACGCCGGCTCGGGCCGCCGGGCCATCCTCCGCGATGCTCACGACGATCAGGGCGTGAGCCCCCGACCCCGGGGCCAGGCGTCGCAACGTCTCGGGGAGGATCACCGGCTGGAGCCCGAGCCCGACGTAGCCGCGACTGATCCGTCCGCGGCTCAGGAGCTCGTCCACCACGCGGGTCACGGTCCAGGACGGCACCGCGAGCTCGAGCTGGCGCGAGAGGCCGGAGGTCACGAGGCCGGCCACCTTGCCGGAGGCGTCGACGAGCGGTCCGCCGGAGAAGCCCGGGTAGAGCACGAGGTCCAGGCGGAGAAGGCGGTCGACCTCGCCGCCTCGCCACGTGCGCCATGGACCGCCGACGGCGCTGATCACGCCCCAGCTCGCCCGCGGCCCGTGGCCGACGGCGAGGACCAGGTGGCCAACCCCGAGGCCGGCGCTGTCGCCCGCCTCGGCGATCGGCCAGTCGGCATCGTCGATGCGCAGGACGGCGATGTCGGTGCCCGGATCGCGGGCGACGAGCCGCGCCGGGGCCGCGCGCCCGTCGGTCCAGGCGACCCGGATCTGCTCCTCGACTCGCACGGTGTGCTCGGCGGTCACGACGACGCCCGGGCGCCAGTGCACGCCGGTCGAGGGCAGCCGTGGGCGTGCGTGCACGGCGACGACGGAGCGAGCCACGCGCTCGACGGCCGAGGCGAGATCGTTGGAGAGCGAGAGCAGCGTCTGCATCGGGACCCTCCCGCACGGGAGCGGGGCCGCGTCCGCGCCGGCCTTCACGCTCCCGTGTCGAGCCCACGATGCCCTGGAACCCACCCGCCGGGAATCGCCCGAATGGGCAGGGGGGCCGGGCCGGCCCTTCCGCGCGCTCGCGTCACGGCAGCTGCTTCTGGAAGGTCTCCTGGACGATGTGCTTGAGCCTGGAGGCGGCCTGACCGCCGAGGAGCCCGCCGAGGATCGGCGCGTCGGCCGTCACATGAACCACGCGAGCATCGACCCGCATCTCGACCCAGAACCCGACGCCGTGGATCGTCACCCGCTCGCGGTCCGCTGCCCACTCCACTCGCCGCACCAGCGTGTGGAACTGCCCCGTGATCTCGTGGACCGCGGTCTCGAGGCGAGCACGCGCCTCTTCCAGGGTGCGGCCGTGCTGGATCGTCAGGTCGATCAACGGCATGCGAATCCTCGATCCGGGTCACCGGCTCCCGCCGAGCTGACCGCGGAGGAGCCGTATCCGGCTGCCTTCACCTGCCCGGAAGGTGCTGTTGACCACCGCGATCGCGCCCCGCGCGTCGACGGCCAGCTTGCGCATCAGGAGGCCTTGCTGGCTCCCGTTGAACCCGTCGCGCGGATCCCCCGTGCCCGGCACGGTCGACGGCGCGGCGAACGTCGTCCCGCCGTCGATCGAATGCGTGATCCCGAGACCCCGGGACCGGCCGGTGCGGTCGGGGAAGACCTCCCAGATCACGTGGAGACGATCCTCGCCGTCCAGGCCCAGCGCAGGGAAGCTTGCGCCGGCGTGCAGCGCGCCGGGCGGCGCCGAGATCGCTCGCGGCGTCTCGAACGCCTCCGCGCCGTCGGCGCGCCGGGTGTAGCGGACGTGGTAGCGCCCGGATGGGCCCGTGGGACTCTCCGCGTACACGAGGTGCAGGGTTCCCTTGCTGTCCACCGCCACCTTCGGCGCGTCGGCATGGCCCCGACCCGGCGCGACGATCGTCGGCTCCCCGAACGACCGGCCGCCGTCCCCCGACCGCGCGACCCGGATGTCGGCCGCCGCGTCCTCGCCGACCGTCCAGGCCAGGTACACGGCGCCCCGGTCGCCGACGGCCAGGGCCGGCCCCCGCGCGGGCTTGGCGCGGGCTCCTCCCGCCACGAGCAGCGGCGCCGAGAAGCTGTCACCGTCGTCGGTGGACCGGCGGTACCAGAGGCGGCCCTCGTACTCCGTCCACGCCACGTGCAGATGCCCCGGTGCCCCCCGGACGAGGTCGAGGCTGCCGTTGTGCCAGTACTGGGCGGCGAGACGGCCCTTGCCGTCGCCGGCGCGGCTGGTCGAGAGGTTGACGGGATCGCTGAAGGTTCGTCCGCCGTCGGCGGACCGGGCGAAGAAGATCTCACCGCCGTGCGAGCCGCCGGAGAAGACGATCTCCTGCCAGAGGACATGGACCGCCATCGGGTCGTCGGCGGGCAAGACCAGGCGCGGCAGCCAGGAAAGGATGCGCGGGCTCCGGGACACGTTGACCGGCCCCTCGAGCTGCGCCGTCCCGTCGGGCCCGTAGCGCTGGAAGAAGAGGTCCTTCCGGGTGTGATCGGCCCAGACGACGCCCACGCGGCCACGGGCGTCGATGGCCACGGTGGGGTCGTCGACGAAGTCGAACACCGAGTCGTTCATGCGCCACGGCCCGCGGAAGGCCGCACCGGCGGCCACCTCGATCGGGTCCCTCCACGTCACCGCCGGTCCCGTCGACGCGGAGGGTGGCCCGGCCGAGCCGAACGCCGCGATGACGCCCAGCCCCAGCAGCGCGGCCCGGGCGCGGCGACCTCTCACGTGCACCACGATGGAACCGCTACGACTTGAGGGTCGCCTCGAGCTTGATGTCGGTGCCGGCGAGCGCCTGCGAGACCGGGCAGCCCTTCTTGGCGCCCTCCGCGAACTCGCGGAACTTCGCCTCGTCGATTCCGGGGACCTCGGCGCTGGTCCTGAGCACGATGCCGGTGATCTTGAACCCCTCGCCGACCTTCTCCAGCGCCACGTCGGCCGTGGTCGCGATGCGGCGGGGCGAGAGCCCGGCCCGGCTGAGCGCGGCGGACAGCGCCATCGAGAAGCAGCCGGCATGCGCCGCGCCGATCAGCTCCTCGGGATTCGTCCCCGGCGACGACTCGAAGCGCGTGCCGAACGAGTACGTGCCCTCGAACGCCCCGCTGCCCAAACGAACCTTTCCGCTCCCGTCCTTCAGCGTGCCTTCCCAGACGGCCTCGGCCTTGCGAACCGGCATGCGGAACTCCTTTCCCTCACCGAGGACGATGAGTCACGCTCTCGATTGGAGCGCGCATCTCCGATGATAGTGCCGCGCCCGGGCGGTTGCCACCGGCAGCGCCCTTCCCGGGCCATCGCCACGCCGTCCAGGCGACCGAGTGAGCGGCCCGAGCCGGCCAGACGACCAGCGCGCCCACCCCGGCGGAAAGGCCGGGGGCGATCAGACGACGTGTGGGATGTCGGCCCCGTGGGTGGGGTATGCGAAGAGGACCTGGCGGAGGTCGTCGGCGCGGATGTCGAAGCGCACCGCGACCGCGAACACGTTGATGACCTCGTCGGCGTTCGGTCCCAGCAGGTGCGCGCCCAGGATCCGGCCGCTGTCCTCGTCGACCAGGATCTTCGCGCCGGACGTCGTCGCGCCGACTCTCCGGGAGCTGAGCCACCCCGACGTGTCCTCGTGATGGACGCGAAAGCGCAGCCCCTGCTCGCGCGCCGCCGCCTCCGTGAGCCCGACGGACGCGAGCGGCGGGAGCGTGAAGACGGCGCTGGCCAGGCCGGTGTAGCTCGCCTGCCGGCGATTGCCCTCGAGCAGGTTGGTCGCGACCACGTCGCTCTGGTGGTCGGCGACGGGCGTCAGGGGCGGCGCGCTGGCCGCGGCGTCACCCGCGGCGTAGACGGCGGGGTTCGACACGCTCTGCAGATACGCATTGACCACCACGCCGCGCCGGTCGCGCTCGATGCCCGCGGCGGCCAAATCGAGGTCATCGATCTCCGGCACGCGTCCCGCCCCGTGAATGGCCAGATCGGCCTCGACACGGCGCTCCTCGTCGCCGGCGGCCGCGTGCACGACCACGCCGGCATCCGTCCGGTCGACCGCCTTCACCTCTGCGCCCAGCGCCACCTCGATGCCGAGCTCGCGCGTGCGCGTCACCAGCTGATCGACCAGGTCCGGGTCGAAGCGCTCGAGCGGACGGGGGTCGCGATGCAGGATCGTCACGCGCGCGCCCGCCTGCGCCGCGACGTGCGCGAACTCGAACGAGACGTAGCCCCCGCCGACGAAGACCAGCCGTGCCGGCAGCACCTCGAGCTCCAGGAAGCGGTCGCTCGTCGCGACGTGCTCGGCGCCGGCGAACTCGAGCGGCCGTGGCATGGAACCGGCCGCGATGACGACGCGGCGGCCCGTCAGCCGGTCGGCGCCCACCGCCAC
>JAICGY010000048.1 GCA_025922915.1 Candidatus Methylomirabilota bacterium
ACGCGCGGGCCGGCCTGCCGGAGTACTGGCTCGTCAACCTCGTCGACCGCGTGCTGGAGGTCCATCGCGACCCCGGGCCCGATCCGGCGGCGCCGTTCGGCTGGCGCTACCGGGTGCGGCACACGGTGAGCCCACCGGCGGTCGTCACGCCTTCCGCCATATCGCCCGCGGCCGTCCGGGTCGCGGATCTGCTGCCCTAGCGCGAGGACCACCGTGCCCGCGTGGCCCGCCGGACCCGCCCGGGCGGGCCTCGGTGCTATCCTCTCGCCATGACGCGCAGGACGCTCTACGAGGCGCCGAGGGTGGCGCCGGCCCCGGGCGAGGCCGTGGTGACGAGCACGTGCGGGCACAACTGCGGCGGGCGGTGCGTCGTCAACGCGCACGTGCGCGACGGGCGCATCGTGAAGATCAGCACCGACCCGCGGCGCTGGACGCCCGAGGTGCCCCCGCTCCACGCCTGCGTGCGCGGGTTCGGGCAGGCCGAGCGCGTGCACCACCCGGATCGTCTCCTCCACCCGCTGCGCCGGACGGGGCCCCGCGGCTCGGGCCAGTTCACCCGCGTCTCGTGGGACGAGGCGCTCGACGAGGTGGCGCGCCAGATGCTGCGCATCCGCGACGCGCATGGGCCGGCGGCCATCCTCGACTGCTCGCGCACGGGCAGCCTGTCGATGCTCCACGGGCGCGGCGTCGTCCAGCGGCTGCTCCACATGTTCGGCGGCTGCACCGAGCTCTGGTCGAACATCTCCGCCGAGGCCGAGGTGTTCGCGGTGCGCCACACCTACGGGGCGAAGGCGGAGTACAAGAGCGCGGGGCGGGAGCCGGTCGACTACGTCAACTCGCGGCTCATCGTCATGTGGGGCTGGAGCCCCGCCGACGGCACGTTCGGGACGGGGACCCTCCAGTACCTGCAGCGGGCGAAGCGGCAGGGCGTGCGCATCGTCTGCGTGGACCCGCGCGTCACCCGGTCGAGCCGCATGCTCGCCGACGAGCACGTCTTCATCCGGCCCTCGACCGACACCGCCGCGCTGGTCGCCATGGCGTACGTGATCGCGAGCGAGGGGCTCCAGGAGCAGGCCTTCCTCGACCGCCACGTGCTCGGCTTCGACGAGGCTCACCTGCCCCCCGGCGCGTCGGCGGGGGCGTCGTACCGCTCGTATCTCCTCGGGCTCTCCGACGGCGTGCGGAAGACGCCGGAGTGGGCGGCGGAGGTCACCGGCATCCCGGCCACCACGCTGCGCCGGCTGGCGCTCGACTTCGCGACCAGCAAGCCGGCCGCGCTGCACTGTGGCTACGCCCCCGGGCGCACGCTCCACGGCGAGCAGTTCCACCGGGCCGCCTACGCGCTGGCCGCGATGACGGGCAACGTCGGGATCCCGGGCGGCAACGCCGGCACGAGCAACGGCGCGACCGGCCGCTGCGGGATCCGGGCCCTGCCGGCGGGGCCGAACCCGGCGGGCGCGCGCGTGGCCTCGCCGCTCCTGGCCGACCTCCTCGCCCGCGGCCGGGCCGGCGGCTATCCCGCGGACATCCGGATGATCTACTCGGCGGCCGGCGACCTCTTCAACCAGCTGCCCAACGTCAACAAGATCATCGCCGCCGCCGGCCAACTCGAGTTCATGGTCGTGCACGACCACTTCGTCACGCCGACCGCCCGGTACGCCGACATCCTGCTGCCGGCCACGACGTTCTGGGAGCGCAACGACGTCCACACGCCCTGGGCGGGCGCCGGCCACTACGCGATCTTCATGCGGCAGGCCATCCCGCCGGTGGGCGAGTGCCGCAACGACCTCGACATCTGCGCCGACCTCGCGCGCCGCCTCGGGATCGCGGGCTACAGCGACCGGACCGAGGACGAATGGCTGCGCGAGCTCACGCGCGACGCCATCGACGACTTCGATCGGTTCCGCGAGCGCGGCGTGGCGCGCCTGCCCGCCCCCGAGGACGCCGTCGCCTTCGCCCGCGAGATCCGCGATCCGGAGCGCCATCCGTTCTCCACGCCGTCCGGCCGGATCGAGATCTACTCGACGACCCTCGCCGCGAACCCGGACCCGTACGGCCTCGGCGCCATCCCGCCCATCCCGACCTGGATCCCGGACGGGGCCGACCCCCGGTACCCGCTCCGGCTCGTCACCCCGAAGTCGCGCGCGCGGACGCACTCCATCCACGACAACCAGCCGATCCTCTCGCGCGCCGATCGCGACGACGTCTGGGTCCACCCCGCCGACGCCGCCACCCGCGGCATCGCCGACGGCGACCGGGTGCGCGTGTTCAACGACCGGGGCGCGACCTTCCTGCCCGCGCGCGTGAGCGATCGCATCGCGCCCGGCGTGGTGTCGATCAAGGAGGGCGCCTGGTTCACGCCGGGCGCGGACGGCCAGGACACGCGCGGCTGCGCCAACGTGCTGACCGCCGACCGCGCCTCGCCGGCGGGCGCCAGCCCCTTCAACAGCTGCTTCGTGGAGGTGGCGCCCGCCTCGACCGGCGCGCGCGGCCCGGGGTAAGGCGCGGCGCGCGACAGGGCGCGCGGCCGAGGAGGCACGTCATGGGCACGGCAATCATCTCCGCTGACTCTCACGTCACCGAGCCGCCGGAGACGTACGTCGACCGGATCGACGCGCGCTTCCGCGACCGTGCCCCCCGCCTGGTCCGCGACACGCCGCGCGGCGACGTCTTCGTGATCGACGGGCTCGAGAAGCCGATCCCCATGGGGCTGATCGCCGCCGCCGGCAAGCGGGCCGAGGACCTGGCGATGTTCGGGGCGCGCTTCGAGGAGATGCACCGGGGCGGATGGGATCCCGACGCCCGGCTGGCCGACCAGGACCGGGACGGGGTTGGCGCCGAGGTGCTCTACCCCACGGTCGGCATGCTGCTCTGCAATCATCCCGACCGCGACTACATGCACGCCTGCTTCCAGGCCTACAACCTCTGGCTGGCCGAGTACTGCGCGGTGCACCCGGACCGGCTGATCGGCATCGGGCAGACGGCGCTGCGCAGCGTGGAGGACGGGGTGGCCGACCTGCGGCGGATCCGGGCGCTCGGCCTGCGCGGCGTGATGCTGCCCGGCCAGCCGGTCGTCGCGGACTACCACGATCCGATGTACGCGCCGCTCTGGGAGGCCGCCGTCGACCTGGGCCTGCCCGTGAGCTTCCACATCCTGACCAGCCCCCAGGATCAGCTGAAGGCGCGCGGCCCCAAGCTCAACGCGTTCATGGCGATCATCCGGGGCTGCCAGGACATCCTCGGCACCTTCGTCCTGGGCGGCGTGTTCGAGCGCCACCCGCGCCTGCGCGTGGTCTGCGTCGAGGCCGACGCGGGCTGGGTGCCGCACTTCATGTACCGCATGGACCACGCCTACGAGCGGCACCGCTACTGGCTGCCGGCGGGCACGCTGAGCCGGGTGCCCAGCGAGTACTTCCGCGAGAACGTCTACACGACGTTCCAGGACGACTGGGTGGCGTTCCAGGTGAAGGACCTGTGCAACATCCGCCGGCTGCTGTGGGCCAGCGACTTCCCGCACAGCGACTCCACCTGGCCCGACTCACAGTCCGTCATCGCCCGGCACGCCGCGCACCTGAGCGACGCCGAGCGCCGTCTCGTCCTGCGCGACAACGTCGCCGAGCTCTACGGCCTCGACGGCGTCGCGGCGCGCGCGTGACTCCGGATCTCGTCATCCGCGGGGGCACCGTGGTCGACGGGACCGGCGCGGCCGGCGTCCGCGCCGACGTGGCCGTCCGTGACGGCGTCATCGTCGCGGTCGGAAACGTCGATGGCGGCGCGGCCGCCACCATCGACGCCGGCGGGCTCGTCGTCGCCCCGGGCTTCGTCGACATCCACACGCACTACGACGCCCAGGTGCTCTGGGACCGCATGCTCACGATATCGCCCTGGCACGGCGTCACGACCGTCGTGATGGGCAACTGCGGCTTCGGCGTCGCGCCCACCCGCCCCGAGCACCGTGGCCTCGTCCTCCGGACGCTCGAGAAGGTCGAGGGGATGAGCCTCGACGCCCTCGAGGCCGGCCTCGGTTCCGCCTGGCCCTTCGAGACCTTCCCGGAGTACCTGGACGCCGTCGAGCGGCGCGGGACGGCGATCAACGTGGGCGTCCTGCTCGGTCACACGCCGCTCCGCCTCTATGCGATGGGCGAGGCGGCCACCGAGCGGGCCGCCACCGGGACGGAGGTCGCCCGGATGCGCGCGCTGGTCCGGGAAGCGCTGGCGGCGGGGGCGCTCGGCCTCGCGACGTCCAAGTCCCCGACGCACGTCGGGGCGGGCGGGCGGCCCGTGCCCAGCCGGGCGGCCACGCTCGAGGAGATCCACGCCCTCGCCGGCGAGCTGACGAGAGCCGGGCGCGGCGTCCTGCAGGCGACCGTCGGCCGCGGGCTCGCGCTGGACGAGCTGGCCGGCCTCGCCCGCGCCACCGGCCGTCCGGTCACGTGGACGGCCCTCCTCGCCGGCATGCAGCTCGACGGCTCGCACCGGGAGACGCTCGAGCGCTCGCGCGCCATCGCGCGCGAGGGTCTGCCCGTGGTGCCGCAGGTGAGCTGCCGGCCGCTCCTGTTCGAGTTCCAGTTCAGCGAGCCGTTCATCTTCGAGAGCCTCTCCCTCTTCCGGCCGGTATCGGCCGCGGACCGCGCCGGCAAGGCGAAGCTCTACGGCGACCCCGACTTCCGGCGCGCGTTCCGGGAACGGGCCGATCGTCCGGGCCCGGGCGGCGCGCCCACCGTGGCCGGCCGCTGGGATCGCACGTGGATCGCCTCGTGCCCAACCGAGCCCGCGCTCGAGGAGCACACGGTGGCCGAGGTGGCCGCCGGGCGCGGCGTGCATCCCGTCGACCTCGCGCTCGACCTCGCGCTGGCCACGGACCTCGAGGCGCGCTTCCGCATGGCGGTCTTCAACGACGACGAGGACGCCGTCCTCGAGCTGCTCCAGGAGCCGGCGGCCGTGCTGGGGCTCTCCGACGCCGGCGCCCACGCGAGCCAGCTCTGCGACGCCTGCTTCGCCACGCACCTGCTCGGTCACTGGGTCCGGGCCAGGGGCGCCATCGCGCTGGAGGAGGCCGTGCGCCTGCTGACGACGCGGCCGGCCGAGGTCTTCGGCATCGCGGACCGCGGCCGGCTGGCGCCGGGCTACGCGGCCGACGTCGTGGTGCTCGATCCCGCCAGCGTGGGCGCCGGCCCTCTCCGGCGCGTCCGCGACCTGCCCGCCGGCGCCGACCGGCTCGTGTCCGAGGCGTGCGGGATCGAGACCGTCATCGTCAACGGGACGGTCATCCGGTCCGCCGGCCGCGACCGCGTGGATCCCGATGGCCCGCTGCCCGGCCGCCTGCTGCGCGGCGGCCGCGCGCGCCCCTGACGCCGCAAGAACCGGAGCGCACGGTGGCATCTCCAGGTCGGTGGCAAGGTCCGTGCTACGGCGCGCCGCGCTGGCTGGCAGTGCGCTTGCTCCCTCCATCCCGTGGCCGGGATAGGCGGCCCGAGATCCCGGCGTGCAAAGGAGGGCATTTCATGATGCACCGGATCCTGACATTGGTGGCGGCGCTGACGCTGCTCGGCGCGGGCGCGGCCACGGCGCAGACCGTGACCGTCACCACGCCGCAGCCCGGCGACGTCGTCGGGCTCGTGGAGCGCATCGAGCCGGACCAGCAGGTGATCGTCCTCGACAATGGCCAGATGTACCGCATCACGCCGAGCACCACGTTCTACGTCAACAACCAGCCGGTCGCGGTGAGCACGATCCGACCGGGCCAGACCGTGGTGATCCGCTCCGCCCAGCCGGTGGCGCGGCAGAGCGGCCAGCACGTGGTCGTGACCCAGCCGGGCGCCTCCGCGTCGCCGGCGAGCAGCGCGCCGGCGCAGGTCGTGGTCGCGCCGCCTGCGGTGGCGACCCCCGCCGGCGTGCGCCAGACGATCTACGGCCGGGTCGACGACGTGGACGACGACGGCAGCGTGAAGATCACGACCGACCGCGACTCGTTCGAGATCAAGATGAGCCGCGACCTCGTGCGGCAGCTCCGCGAGGGCGACACCGTCCAGCTCGACCTCGCGTTCGTCCCTGCCGGCAGCCGACCGCCCCGGTAGGGAATTCCGGGCGGGAGGCCGTGCGGCCTCCCGCCCCTCACACCTCGACGCTCAGCCCGTCCCGCGCCGCCTCGACCGGCACCTCGTCCAGCCGTGCCAGCATCTCGGGGCCGAGGTGGGTCAGGATCAGCCGCCGGCACGCCAGGCGGGCGCGGTGCGCGTCGAGCGTCCGCCAGTCGAGGTGGAACTTCACGCGGCGGTCGAGCGTGTACGCCTCGCAGACGAAGAGGTCGGCGCCCCGCGCGGCCTCCACGAGCGCGTCCGTCCACTCGGTGTCGCCCGAGTAGGCGAGGATCCGGCCGTCGGCCTCGAGCCGCAGGGCGAGCGGCGGGGCCCCGCTCGGATGCACGACGGGGTAGGCGGTCACCGTGGCGCCGGCGACGACGGTGGGCGGGCCGGAGCCGAGCTCCACGAACGTCGTCGGAAAGCGGCGCGTGATGGCCGAGGACCCGGGGAACAGCACCTCCATCGCCTCCATCACCCGGCGCTCCACGCCCGGCGGGCCGGCGATCGTCAGCGGGCGGCTGCCGCGGCGGAACTGCCCGTCGAGCAGGAAGAACGGGAGGCCGCCGAAGTGGTCGCCGTGCAGGTGCGAGACCACGATCGCGTCGATCGACGCCGGGTCCACGTCGTGCTGCCGCATCGCGATCAGTGAGGACGCGCCGCAGTCGAGCAGGAGCCGCCGGCCGCCGGCGGCGACGAGCAGGCAGGCCTGGAAGCGCCCGCCGCTGCCGAAGGCGTCGCCGCACCCGAGGAACGTCAGCCGCACCGGCTCACCTCGCTTGCCCGGCCGATCGGGATCACTATACTTGCCTGCCACGACGGCCGCGCCCGGGCGGCGCGAGCCCGCCCGACGGCCTGGTGGCCCATCGACGGAGGGACCGGTGACGACGGAACGGCTGACGCCGAGCGAGGACCCCGCGCCCGACGACGTGCGGGCCCTGCAGGAGCGGCTGTACGAGTACAACGTCGAGCAGACCGGCCACGACGACGGCCGCTGGCTCGCGCTGTTCGTCCGCGACGCCGGGGGGCGGATGGTGGCCGGCCTGCACGGCTGGACGTGGGGCGGCTGGCTCAAGGTGTCGGACCTGTGGATCGAGCGGGCGCACCGGCGGGAGGGGCTCGGCACGCGCCTGCTGCAGGCGGCCGAGGACGAGGCCCGCGCGCGCGGCTGTCGCCGGGCGACGCTGAGCACCTACAGCTTCCAGGCGCCGCTCTTCTACCAGAAGCACGGCTACCGTGTCGTCGGCGTCGTGGACGACATGCCAGCGGGCCACCGGCACTACACGCTCGTCAAGGAGCTCGACTGACGACGGCGACCGCGCCGTCCTCAGCCGGCGCGGCTGTCGAGGACGAGCGTCACCGGCCCCTGGTTGACGAGGGCGACCTCCATCGCGGCGCCGAACTCCCCGCGGGCCACGTCCAGACCGCCCGCCCGCAGCCGCGCGCACACCTCGTCGACGAGCGGCCGGGCGGCCTCCGGCGCCATCGCCCCGGTGAACGAGGGCCGCCGGCCCTTGCGGGCGTCCCCGTAGAGGGTGAACTGGCTGATCACGAGCAGCGCCCCGCCCGTCTCCTCGACGGAGCGGTTCATCCGGCCCGCCTCGTCCTCGAAGAGGCGGAGGCCGGCGACCTTGCGGGCCATCCAGGCGGCGTCGTCGGAGGTGTCGCCGGCGCCGACGCCGAGCAGGACGAGCAGGCCGGGGCCGATCGCGCCGACCGTGCGGCCGTCGACGGTGACCGACGCCCGGCTCACGCGCTGCAGGACGGCGCGCATGCGCAGGGCGGGCTCAGCCCTCGCGACGGAGCGGCAGCGGCAGCGAGCGCCGGGCCAGGAAGCGGTCGATGCCCGCGCGCCCGTCGTCCGAGGCCACCAGCTCGCCGAAGCGGCGCGCCTCCAGGGCGAGGCCGGCCTCGAGCCCCTCCGTCAGCCCCGCGCGCACCGCCTCGAGCGTCGCGCGCGCGGCGGCCGGGCGGGGCACGCGCTCGTGGTGGGCGAGCAGCCGCTCGACATCCGCGTCCCGCTCGACGTTCGGGAATGCGATGGTCGTGCTGGCGGCGAGCGGCGACCAGAGACGTCCGCCGAACTCGCCGAGCGCGATCTGCCGCGCGACGGCGAGCGCGCGCGACAGGGCGTCCGCCGGCGCCACCTCGTCCACCACGCCGAGCGCCCGGGCCGCCGCCGCGGACCGCCGGCGGCCGTCGAGCAGCACGGCGAGGGCGGCGGTGAGCGCGGTGTAGGTCTGACCGCCGGACTGCGCGGCGCGGCGGAGCGCCAGGCGCGGCAGCATCTGCGTCCCGCCGAAGCCGGGCAGCACGTGGAGGTTGATCTCCGGCTGCCCGAGCTCGGCGCGCGCCCCCGCCACCCGCCACGCACACGCCATCTGCAGCTCGTTGCCCCCGCCCAGCGCGTAGCCGTCGACCGCCGAGACGACCGGGGCCGCCAGCCGGCCAATGCGCTGGAACAGCCGCTGGGCGCGGCGCGCGAACTCCTCGACCTCGCCGGCCCCCGCGAAGGCGCGCAGCGCCCGGATGTCGGCGCCGGCGACGAACATGGCCCCCGCGCCGGTGAGGACGGCGGCGCGGACGTCGGGCTCCCGCTCGAGGGCGTCGACCGCGCGCTCGAGGTCCTCCAGCACGGCGCGGCCGATCGCGTTGGCCGGCGGCGCCTCGATGGTGACGAGGGCGACGAGCTCGGGGAAGCCCGGGCGGACGGGGTCGAGGCGCACCCGGACGGTCTTCGCGTCCAGATACCGCGAGCCCCACGCCTCGTACACCTCGCGCGCGGTACGGGCGTCGTCGAGAGCGGCGGTGGCCCCGACGCGCACGGTCAGCGTGCCCGCGTGCCGGTTCTCGTGGATCGCCTGGTTGGCCTCGGCCAGCTCGGCCCACGACAGCACGTGCGGCCGGTGCACGGCCAGGCCGCCCCCGTCGAGCAGGCGCACGACCTCGTCGGCCTGGTGGGCGTTCGCGAGGTGGCTGCCGAGGATCGCGAAGGACGGGAAGAGGATCTGCTTCTGGTGCATCCACACGTTGGGCGCGTAGAAGGCGAACCGGCGTCCGTCGGTCGGCTCGCAGTAGATCACGCGCCCGGTGAACGGCCGCGCCAGGAACGTGCCCACGCCGAGCGTGTCGCGGCCCGCGCGCTCGACCACCACGTCCGGGTAGCCGCGCGGATTGTCGGCGGTCGCGAGGAGCCGGCCCACGGCCTGCCCGAACGGCTTGAGCGTGTACTCCTGGTACTCGCGATACGCGTCGGGGTCGGTGTCGTAGTCGGGCATCGTCTCCGGCCACCGGAAGGCCGGGCTCCGCCCGAGCGTCTCCAGGCTCACCGCCCCGTGCACGCCGAGCTGCGCCTGGACGTGGGCGGCCTGGGCGTCCGTCGTCGTGGCCGCCACCACCCGCGCCCCCGCCGCCCGGGCGGCGGCGATCGCCTCGCCGCCCACCGCGTCGCTCACGCCGGTGGGGCCCCCGTAGTGCACGAGCACGCCGTGCCCGGGCCGGACGCCCGCGCGCTCCAGCATCGCGGCGGGAGAGGCGGCGCCCGGCTTGCCCAGGAAGGTCAGCGTGTAGCCGCTCGTCGCCCCGTAGAAGACGAGCCGGCCTCCCTCGCCGAGCAGGTCGATCATGCGCGGGAACAGGTCGCGGCCGACGGAGGCGACGACGACGTCGATCGGCTGCCCGTCGTTGCGCTCGCGCACGAGGGCCCGGAACGGCTCGCCGGCCGTTGCCCACGCGGCGCGCGCGTCCTCCGCCACCGGCACCGGCGTGAACACGGTCTCGAGCCCCCGCGTCTTGCGGTTGACCCAGGCCTGCGCGCCGCGCGCGAGCACGAGCCGGCCCTTCTCCTCGGTGGACACGAGGCCGGTCACGTGCGCGCCGCGCAGGGCCGCACAGGCGACGGCGTAGGTGCCGGTGCCACCGGCCGCCCCCTCGACGAAGACGCGCTCGCCCGGACGCACGCGCGCCACGTCCCAGAGGGCCTTGTAGACCGTCTCGAGGTCCAGCATGAAGGACGATCCCTCGGCCAGCGTCAGCCGCTCGGAGTGGGCCAGCAGCTGGGGGGCCTGGCAGCGGACGAACTGGGCGAAGGTCCCCTCCGGCGTCTCGTAGCCCTGGATCTTGAAGTCCGCGTGCATCGGATCCTCACCCGCGCGCGGCGACAGGAGGTTCGAGACGCCGGGGTGCACCACGCGGAGCTCGCCCACCTTCAGCCGGCCCTCCCGGGCGACCTCGCTGCCCAGCGCGGCCAGCAGCACGACGGCGCCGCTGCCGGCCACGTGCGCGTCCTGGTCGTGCATGTCGAAGACGGACACGGGCACCCCGCGCGCCGCGAAGATCGTGTTGTAGGTGAGGCCGGCGTGCAGGACGTAGCCGACGGCCTCGTTCGGCCCGGGCGCCGGCACCGGCGTCAGGATGCGACGCAGCGCCTCGCGAGGCTCCCCGTGCGCCGGGCGGCCCCAGCGGTCCTTCACGACGGCCCACGCCTCCTGCCAGGCGGGCAGCGGATCGAGCCCCGGCCGGAACGGCGCGCCCACGGGGAGGGTCGGGACGTCCGGCCGCCACCACGCGTCGTCGATCTCCTTCACCTCTCCCCGCACCTCCTCCTCGGGAGCCAGCCCGCGCCGGGCGGCCACCGCGTCCACGACGGCCAGGATGCCGTCCCAGTTCTCCAGCGTCGCGACGTTGCCGACGTCCGGCGTCGCCTCCCGCGCCGCCCACGCCCGGAGCGTCTCCAGGGGCGCCTGGGCCACCAGCCGGAGGACGCGCCGCAGGTTCTTGCCCGACTTCGTCCGCGGAATGGCCCGGCCGTAGAAGATCTCCTCCAGCCGCACCACCGAGCCCTTGCCCTCGCGGACCATCCGGGCGAGCTCGGCGTCGAGCGAGCGCGCCGGCGCGCGGTCGGCTTGCAAGACGGCGAGCGCGACGATGGTGTCGGTGTTCGGGTCCTGCGCGTTCGGGATGCCGATGACGATCGCGTCGGCCACGGCCGGGTGACGGATCAGGCACTCCTCGACCTCGCGCGTGCCGAGGCGGTGGCCGGACACCTTGATGACGTCGTCGCTCCGGCCGGGGATCAGCACGTAGCCGTCGGCGGCGCGGACGGCGAAGTCGCCGGTCATGAACCAGCCCGGGAAGCGCGACCAGTAGGTCTCGACGTACCGATCGGCGTCGTTCCACAGCGTCCGCATCATGTAGGGATGGACGCGCGTGACGAGATAGCCCTTGCCCGTCTCGTCCGCCTCCCGCACGTCGGCCTCCACCCACGGGAGCGGCCGCGTGGAGGCGTCGGGCCGCTGCGGCCAGACGCCGGCCAGCGGCGCGAAGTGGATGCCGCCGTCCTCGGTCTTCCAGTAGGCGTTCACGAGCGGCCCCACCGCCGCCGTCACGAACGCCTGCACGACGGGATCGAGCGGCTCGGCGCACGAGCAGACCCAGCGCAGCGAGGTGAGGTCGTGCGCGCGCGGCCACTCCGCGCCGTGGCGCATCGCCAGCCGCAGGCCCGGCGCCCCGATCTTGAAGAGCGTCACGCGGTGGCGCGCGATGATCCGCCAGAACCGGTCGGGCCGCGGGTAGTCGGGCACGCCCTCGTACAGCACGGTGGGCAACCCCGTCAGCAGCGGCGCGTAGTTGGTGTAGGACTGCCCGGTGATCCAGCCCGGGTCCGCGTACGTGAACAGCACGTCCCGATCGGGCTCGGCCGCGAACACCGCCTGCAGCGTGGCGACCAGCCCCGCGCAGTAGCCGCCGGTCGTGTGGACGGCGCCCTTCGGCCGGCCGGTGGACCCGGAGGTGTAGAGGACGAAGAGCGGGTGCTCGGCGTCGACCGGCTCGCACGCCACCTCGGGGGCGCCGGTGACGACGTCGTCCCACCAGAGGTCGCGGCCCGCGGTCATGGGGGCGGCGCGGCGCCCGCTCCGGTCCACGACGACGACGTGTCGCACCGTGGAGCCGGCCACGGCGCGTTCCACGACCTCCGCCTTGTAGGCGTGCTCCTCGCCGCGCCGGTACCCGACGTCGCTCGTGACGACGAGCGTGGCGCCGAGATCGTCGATCCGGTAGCGGAGCTCGTCGGCCGAGAGCCCGGGGAACACCGCGGTGTAGACGACGCCGAGGCGGGCGGCGGCGAGCATGGCGATGGTCGTCTCCGGCACGTTGGGCAGGTAGAGCGCGATCCGGTCGCCGCGGCCGAGGCCGAGCCGCCGGTAGGCCGCCGCGCACGCCTGCACCCGGGTCAGCAGGTCGGCGTAGGTCAGCGCGCGGCGCTGCGCGGAGTCGCCGTCGGGGCCGGCGGGATCGCTCTCCCAGAGCAGCGCCGGGCGGGCGCCGCGCCCGGCACGCACGTGCCGGTCCACCGCGTTCTCGCACGCGTTGAGGAGCCCGCCGCGGAACCACGCGAAGTCCCATGGACGGTCCGCGGACTGCTCGAACCCGTGCGCCCACGGCCGCCTCCAGACGAGCGTCGCCGCCGCCGCCGTCCAGTACGCGACCGGGTCGCGCCGGATCTCGTCGTGGCGCTCGAGCGTCGGGATCCGCAGCGCGCGCAGGGCGTCGAGGTCGGTCCGGGTCACGGTATCCTCGCGTGGGGCCTGCATTGTAATTCCGGCCGGTGGCCGCGCCAACCATGTCCGCGCGGCGAGGCCGGCCTCGGGCTTGCATGCCGCGAGGCCGTGACCCGCTTCGCCGGCATCTGGGACACGCTGCGCACGAGCTTCTGGTTCCTCCCGGCCGTGACCAGCACCGTGGCCGCCGCCCTGGCCATCGCGCTCATCCTCCTCGACCGGGCGATGGCGGACTCGATGGTGCGGGGTCTCGCCTGGCTCTACCTGGGCGGTGCCGACGGGGCGCGGAGCCTGCTCTCGACCCTGGCCGGCGCCGTCATCACCGTCGTGGGCGTGGCCTTCTCCGTGACGGTCGTCTCGCTGCAGCTGGCCTCCTCGCAGTTCGGCCCGCGGATCCTCCGCACCTTCATCCGCGATCGCGGCAACCAGGTCGTGCTCGGTACCCTGGTGGCCACCTTCGTCTACTGCCTGGTCGTGCTGCGCAGCGTCCGGGGCGAGGACGCCGTCCAGGGGGGCTTCGTGCCGCACGTGGCGGTGACGGGCGCGGTGGCGCTCGGCGTCGTCAGCATCGCGGCCCTCATCTACTTCGTGCACCACCTGTCGGTGTCCATCCAGGCCGATCGGGTCATCGCCGCCGTCGCCCACGATCTGGAGGGCGCGATCGAGACGCTGTACCCCGAGCAGATCGGGGACGGCGAGCAGCACGTCACGGCGCGCGTGCCCGCCGTGCCCGCCGGGCTCGAGCAGCGCGCGCACACGGTGGAGGGCAGGGCGAGCGGTTATCTACAGATGGTCGACGCCGAGCGCATCGTGGACCTGGCCCGGCAGCGGGATCTCGTCATCCGCGTCGAGCCGCCGCCCGGGGCGTTCCTGATCCCGGGCGCCCCGCTCGCCAGCGTCTGGCCCGCGGAGCGCGGCGACGACGACCTCGACGCGGCCGTGCGCCGGTGCTTCGTCCTGAACGACCAGCGGACGCTCGTGCAGGACCTCGGGTTCGGCGTTCACCAGCTCGTCGAGATCGCCGTCCGGGCCCTCTCGCCGAGCGTGAACGACCCGTTCACGGCGCTCGCCTGCCTCGACCGGCTCGCCGCCGCCCTGGCCAGCATCGCCACCCGCCGCAGCCCGTCCCCCTACCGCCGCGACGCCGACGGCCGCCTGCGCGTGATCGCGCGACCGCTGACGATGGACGAGCTCACCCACGTGGCGTTCGATCCGATCCTCCGCCACGGCAGCCGCAACGCCGCCATCCTGGCCAAGATGCTCGAGGTCATCGCGACCGTCGCCCGGCGCACCGGCCGCCCGGATCTGCGCGCCGCCCTCCTGCACCAGGCGCAGCTGATCGAGCGCGACGCCCGCCACACCATCCGCGCCCCCCGCGAGCGCGCCCTGATCGTGGAGCGGTTCGAGACGGCCCGCCGGCTGCTGGCGCCCGCCGCGCCGGCGCGCGCGGACGAGCGCGAGGTGGCCTGATGCGGCCTGCGGCTGCGGACGGCACGCGGGTTGCGAGTGCTGCCACCATGCCAAGGGTCTTCGGCCCGGCGAGCAACACCGCCCCGGGCGGCTGAGTGGACGGCGCGCCCCTCGTCGTCGTCCCGCTCGTCCTCGGCCTGGCCGGCGCGGCGCTGGCCCTCGGCGCGGCGCCGTCCCGGCCGGCCTGGCCGCCGTGGATCGCGGCCGGGGCGGCGACGGCCGCGTTCGCCGCCACGCTCCTCGCGTGGGCGCGCGGTGCGCCCCCCGCTCGACGTGGCGTGGGCGCCGACCCTGGGGATCCGCCTGCACCTGGCGCTCGACGGGCTGGCGGCCCCGTGGGCGCTCCTCGCGACGGGGATCGGCGCCCTCGTCGCGCTCTACGCCGCCCGCTACCTCCCGCGGTTCAACGAGCATCACCACCGGCCGCCCGGGGACGCCGGGCGCTTCTTCGCGCTCCTGCTCCTGTTCATGGTCGCGATGGTCGGCCTCGCGACGGCGCAGGACCTCGTCCTCCTGTTCGTCTTCTGGGACCTCACGGCGGTGGCCTCCTGGGGTCTGATCGGGTACGACCGCGCGAGCGTCGAGGCGCGGCGCGCCGCGCTCATGGCCCTGCTCGTCACCGGGGTCACCTCGATCGGCGTCATGATCGCCGCGCTCCTGCTCCACGCCGAGACGGGCTCCTTCTCGCTGCCGGCCGTCCTGGCCGAGGCGCGGCCGGGCGGCCGGGTGAGGGCCGCGGCGGCGCTCCTCGCCGTCGCCGCGCTCGCGAAGAGCGCGCAGATGCCGCTGCACTTCTGGCTGCCCCGTGCGATGGCGGCCCCGACGCCCGTCTCCGCCTACCTGCACTCCGCCGCCATGGTCGCCGCCGGCGTCTTCCTCCTCGCCCGCGTCCACCCCCTGCTCGCGCTCGCCCCCGGGCTCCTGGAAGCGCTCGTCGCCGTCGGGCTCGTCTCCATCATCCTCGGCAGCGTGCTGGCGCTCACGCGCGACCGGCTCAAGCAGGTGCTCGCCTACTCCACGATCGCCCAGTACGGCTACGTCACGCTGCTGCTCGGCCTCGGGGGCGACAAGGGGGCGGCCGGCGCCGTCGTGTACGTGATCGGCCACGCCCTCGCCAAGAGCGCGCTCTTCATGACGGCAGGCGCGGTGACGGAGGCGACCGGCGAGGACCGGCTCTCGGGGCTGGGCGGCCTCGCGCGGCGGCTGCCCGTGCTCGCCGGCGCCAGCGCGGTCGCCGCGGCGACGCTCGCCGGCCTGCCGCTCACCGTCGGCTACTTCAAGGACGAGGCGTTCTTCGCGGCCGCGCTCACCCGGGGCTGGCCGCTCGGTCTGGCCGCGGCGGCGTGCGCCGCGCTCACGCTCGCGTACACCTGGCGGCTGTGGCGCGGCATGTTCCTGGGCCCGTCCCGCGGGGCGGCGCACCCGATCCCCGCACTGCTCGTCGTCCCGGTGGCCGCGCTCGCCGCGCTGGCGCTCGCCGGCGGGATCCGCCCCGCGCCGGTCGCCCGGCTCGCGGAGGCGGCGGCTCGCGCGATCCTCGGGACGCCGGCGCCGGTGGAGCTCGCCTACCATCTCGCGCGGCCGGAGACGGGGCTGGCGCTGGCCGCGT
>JAICGY010000049.1 GCA_025922915.1 Candidatus Methylomirabilota bacterium
AACTGGTTCATGAACAGCTCGGGGTCCGGCTGCGTCATGGTCGTGGTGTACATCTGGATGTCCGTGTAGAACTTCGTGTAGGTGTCGGGGTTGGCGACGTCCGAGGAGAAGTACACCGACGCCGTCACCGACTTCAGCTCGATCTCGATGCCCGCCTTCGCCGCGGCCTGCTTGACGATGGCCTGGTTCTTCTGGCGGGGGGCGTTGATGGAGGTCTGGTAGACCAGCTTCAGCTTGACGCCGTCCTTGGCCCGGATCCCGTCCGAGCCGCGCTTCCAGCCGGCCTGCTCCAGGATCTGGCTGGCCTTGTCGACGTTGAACTCGAAGCGCGTGTTCTTCGAGCGGAACTTCTCGGGGGCGTTCAGGAAGTTGGCGGTCGCGATGCCCGTCCGGCCGTAGATCTGCTCCTGGACGGACGCGCGGTCCACGAGCAGGTTAAGCGCCTGGCGCACCGCGGGGTCGGTCAGGAAGGGGTGCTTCGTCTTGGTGCTGGACCGCTCCCCGTCGACCTCCTTCCACGGGTCGGTGTTGTTCAGCTGGATGTGCTCGATGTTGCCGCCGGCCACGATGCTCGCCTTGCCGCGGCCGGACTGCTCGAGGCGCTTGAGGATCTCGTCCTCGACCTGCATGTTCCAGGCGTAGTCGAACTCGCCCGTCTGGATGACGGCGCGGGCGGCCGACACCGCGTCCCCGCCGCCCTTCATCTCGATGGTGTCGAAGTGCGGGCGGTTCTCCATGTGGTAGTTGGGGTTGAGCTCCCCGCGCACGATGTCGCCCGGCTTGAAGTCGACGAACTTGTAGGGGCCGGTGCCGACCGGCTTGAGGTTCGTCGGCGCCTCGCGCGACTTCGCGCCCTTGAAGGATTCGAAGAGGTGCTTGGGGATGATCATCCCGCGCACCCCGCAGAAGGCGTCCTGCCAGAAGGGGGTCGGCTTGGCGAAGGTGACCTTCACCGTGTGGCTGTCGACCTTCTCGACCTTCAGCTCCTTGTAGGTGCCGATGGAGACCGACGCGGTCGCCGGGTCGGCGGCGAACTCGGCGGTGAAGACGCAGTCGTCCGCGGTGAACGGCTTGCCGTCGTGCCAGGCGACGCCCTTCTTCAGGCGCCACGTCACCGACCGGCCGTCCTTGGCCACGCCGCCGTTCTGAACGGTCGGGATCTCGGCGGCGAGGACCGGCATCAGGTTGCCGTCGGGGTCCCAGGACGCCAGGGGCTCGTAGAAGATGCGCGAGCCGTCCTGGTCCTTCGTGCCCACCGCGAAGTGCGGGTTCAGCAGCGTGGGCCCCTGCCACCAGAGAACGCGGAGCGCGCCGCCGCCGCCTCGCTTGGTGGGCTTGTACGTCAGCTTCGAGTCGGCGTGCGCCACGCCGGCGGACGCCAGCATCTGCGCGGCCATGGGCGCGGTGAGCCCGAGGCCCACCATCATCTGTACGAAGCGGCGGCGGGAGAGCCGGCCCGCCTTCACCTCAGCGATCAGCTCTCGCAATCCCTGCTCGTCCATGCAGTCCTCCCTCAGGGTCCGGGGTCGAAATCCACGTTACTTACCGTCTTTCGCGACGCGGTGTCAAGCACGCCCCGTCACGCCTTGTGCCAGTAGGGCAGCCGCCAGAGGTTCGAGTCCCACGTGGTGAGGTCCATGCCTCGCAGCCGCTGGCCCACCGCGCTGACGCCGTTGCGCCAGAGGACGGGGATGACGACGACGTTGCGGATGAGCAGGTCGTTCATGCGGATGAAATGCGCGGCCCGCTTCACCGGATCCATCTCGTTCTCGGCCGCCTTCCACAGCCGGTCGTACTCGTCGTTGCGCCAGCGCGTGATGTTCCGGCTCGCCCACTTGTTCTCCTTGGACGCGACCTGCCAGGACGTGAACTGCTCCATGAAGGTCTGCGGGTCGGGCGCGCCCATCGTCGTCGTGTACATCTGCAGATCCGCGTAGAAGTGGCTGTAGGTGTCGGGGTTGGCGGCGTCGGAGGAGAAGAACACCGAGGCCACCACCGACTTGAGCTCCAGCTCCACGCCGGCCTTCGCCGCGGCCTGCTTGATGATCGCCTGCGTCTTCTGCCGCGGAGCGTTGATCGACGTCTGGAAGAGGAACTTGAGGCGCTTGCCGTCCTTCGCCCGGATGCCGTCGGCGCCGCGCTTCCAGCCGGCCTGCTCGAGGACCTGATTGGCCTTGTCGACGCTGAACTCCCACGTCGTGTTGGTCGAGCGGAAGCGGGGCGGGGCGTTCAGGAAGTTGGCCGAGGTCTGTCCCTGGCGGCCGTAGATCTGCTCCTGCACGGCGGCGCGGTCCACGAGCAGGTTGAGCGCCTGGCGCACGGCCGGATCGCTCAGGATGGGGTGGGTCGTCTTCACCGACGCACGCTCGCCGTCGACGTCCGTCCACGGGTCGGTCGTGTTCAGCTGGATGTGCTCGGGGTTCGAGCCCTGGTAGACCTCGATCCGGCCCCGGCCGCCCTGCTCCAGCCGCCGCAGGATCTCGTCCTCGACCTGCATGTTCCAAGCGTAGTCGAACTCGCCGGTCTGCATAACCGCCCGCGCGGCCGACACCGCGTCGCCGCCGCCCTTCATCTCGATGGTGTCGAAGAAGGGCCGGTTCGCCACGTGGTAGGTCGGGTTCAGCTCGCCCCGGACCAGATCGCCCGGCTTGAAGTCGACGAAGCGGTACGGCCCCGTCCCCACGGGCTTGAGGTTGTTCGGCGCCTCGCGCGACTTGCCCCCCTTGTACGCCTCGAACAGGTGCCGGGGGATGATCATGCCCCGCCAGCCGCAGAAGGCCTCGTACCAGACGGGGGTCGGCTTCTTGAAGACGACCCGGACGGTGTGATCGTCCAGCTTGTGGACACCCTCCAGCTCGCGGTAGGTGCCGATGGTCACGGCGGCGGTGGCGGGGTCGGCGGCGTACTCCGCCGTGAACACGACGTCGTCGGCGGTGAAGGGCTTGCCGTCGTGCCACGTGACGTTCCGCTTCAGCTTCCAGGTGACCGACGTGCCGTCCCTGGCCAGGCCGCCGTTCTCCACGCTCGGCACCTCGGCGGCCAGGACCGGCACCAGGCTGCCGTCGGGATCGAACGCCCCGAGCGGCTCGTAGAAGATGCGCGACGCGTCCTGGTCCTTGGTGCCGGTGGCGAAGTGCGGGTTGAGCAGGGTCGGCGCCTGCCACCACAGGATGCGGAGAGGCCCGCCGCCGCCCCGGCGGGCGGGCACGAACTCGGCGGCCTTCGGCTGGGCGCTCACCCCTCCGGCGGCGAGCAGCTGGGCCGCCATCGGGGCCGTGAGCCCGAGCGCGACCATGGTCTGCACGAACTGACGTCGCGAGCAGCGGCCGGCCTTCACGTCGTCGATCAGGTCTCGGATCTCGCGCTCGTTCATGGCGTGTCCTCCGTGGCTGCCCTCCGGCGGCCGCAGGGCATCATCGCGTCCTCGTCATCGCGACGGCCACGTCGATCGCCTCGACCATCGAGGCATGGTTCGCGATCCCCTTCCAGGCGCGGTCGAACGCCGTGCCGTGGTCGACCGACACGCGCAGGAAGGGCAGGCCCACCGTCACGTTGACGCCGGACAGCCCCGTCCACTGCCGCGTCGCCTCGTCGTACGTGAACCCGAGGGTCTTGACCGGGATGTGGCCCTGGTCGTGGTACATGGCGACGACGATGTCGAACTCGCCGCCCCGGGCGCGCGAGAAGAGCGTGTCGGCGGGCAGGGGACCGGTCACCGTGAGCCCCTCGCGGCGGGCCGTCTCGATGGCGGGCAGGATCTCGCGCTGCTCCTCGTCGCCGAAGAGCCCGTCCTCGCCCGCGTGGGGGTTCAGGCCGGCCACCGCGATGCGCGGCTGCCGCTGCCCCAGGCCCGCCATCGCCCGGTGGGCGAGCCGGATCGTGCGCAGCACGCGCTCGCGCGTCACGAGGTCCGGAACGCGACGGAGGGCCACGTGCGTGGTGACGTGGATCACCCGCAGGTCCCGGCCCATCAGGAGCATGGCGAAGTCGGTGGTGCCGCTCAGCCGGGCGAGGATCTCGGTGTGGCCGGTGTGCGGGACCCCGGCCGCGGCGAGCGCCTCCTTGTTGACGGGCGCGGTGACGATCGCCTCGATCGCCCCCGCCTGGGCCAGGGCCACGGCGTGCTCGATGTACGCGTGGGCGGCGCGGCCGGCCGCCGCGCTCACCTCGCCGCGGGGCAGGGTCGCCATGTCGACGTTGGCGAGGTCGAGCACCTCGAGGGTGCCGGCCGTCCAGCGGCAGGCGGCCACGTCGGCCACGGGCCGGACGGTCAGGGGCACCCCGGCGAGGGCGACCGCCTCCCGCATCGTCTCGGCCGCGCCGATCACGACGAGCCGGCTGGCCGCGCGCACGTGCGGCTCGGCGGCCGCGCGGGCGATGATCTCGGGGCCCACGCCCGCCGGGTCGCCCATGGTGACGCCGAGCACGGGCGCGCTCACGCCACCGCCTCCGCGAGCAGCGACACCAGGAGATCCGGCGCGCCGAACCCGCCCGCCTTGGTCAGCACGGGGAGGTCCGGATGCCCGGGCGCCTGCAGCCGGCCGAGGGCCAGCCCCGGACCGGGGACGCCGACGAGGTCGAGCCGCTCGGCCCCGAGGGCCCGGAGGAGGGCAGCCGCCGTCTCGCCGCCCGTGACCACGACCAGGTCGCAGGGCTCGCGGGCGAGCGCGGCCGCGGCCTCCGCGGCGACGCGGGCGACGACCCGGGCGCGATCCGGCTCGGGAGCGGCGGGCGCGACGACCACGCGGAGCCCGGCGGCACGGGCCTGCTCGGCCTGGCGAATCGCCACGGGATGCTGGCTGCCGGCGACGACGAGCCACCGCCGCCCGGGCGGCAGATCGACGCGCTCGCCCAGCAGTCCGAGGTGACGCGCCAGCGCCCGCGCCAGCCCGGCGGAGCCGGCGAGCAGCGGAGCATCGAGCGCGAGCGCCAGCGCCGCGTCGACGAGGACATCGAGGTCGCCGTCGGTCTCGGCATCGGCCACGACCACGGTGCCGTGCAGGCGGCGCAGCCGGGCCGCGAGCTCCGCCGGGCCCTCGCGAAGCTGGTCGATCGGCACCCAGGCGAGCGGGCGGTCGATCTGCAGGCGGAGGATCTCGACGACGCTGGAGCCGGCCGCCCGCGGGAACTGGGGATCGCAGGCGATCGCGGTGTCGCCGACGGGCACGCCGTCGACCAGGAGCGTCCGGTCGAGCACCACGCGGCCCTGGGATGGCAGCGCGGGGCAGACGAGGGCGGTGGCCGCGCCCCCCGCGCGCATGACGGCGTCGAGCTCGGCGCCCACGCGCCCGCGCAGCGTGGAGTCGACCTTCTTGAACCACCGTCCGGTCGCCGGCGTGGCGAGCGCGGCGACCCGACGCGCGGCCTCCGCGGCGTCGCACGCCCGGGTCTCGGTGTCGATCACACGCACCGGAGCGACGGGCGGGCGCCGGGGCCAGAGGGTGACGGGCACCGGCCGCGGGCCGGCGAAGAGCGCGCCGGTGTCGCAGGCGCCGGTGAGGTCGTCGGCCTGGATGGTGAGAGACACGTCGGCGTCCGCCTCCATCGGGTGGTCCGCATATTAGTGGTAGACTGCGCGTGATTCAATGCGACCGCAGCTGGCCGTGCTCGTCGCGCTGGGGGTGGTGGTCGCGGCCGTCGGCGTGGGGCTGTACGCGACGGCGCGGCCGGGGCCGGAGCCGCCCGGGACCTCCGTGGCGCCGCCGCCGACGACGCCCGCCGAGGCGGCCGCGCCGCGCTCCTCGCTCGACCCGGATCGGCGCGTGGCGCTGGAGAGCGCCATGAAGGGGCTGGATCTCATCCGCCCGTCCCGCGTGCGCCTCGCCGAGGATTTCACGGTGCCCATGCCGGGTGGCGGTCGCTTCCGGCTCGCGGATCACCGTGGCAAGGTCGTGCTCGTGAACTTCTGGGCGACGTGGTGCCCGCCCTGCCGCGAGGAGATGCCGGCCATGGAGCGGCTGTTCCGGCGCCACCGGGACAGCGGCTTCGTGATGGTGGCCGTCTCCGTCGACGCCGATCCGAAGGTCGTCGCGCCGTTCCTGAAGCGGCACGAGTTCACGTTCGCGGTCGGGCTGGACCCGGAGATGGACCTGGCGAACGCCTACGGCGTCCGCGCCCTGCCCTCGAGCTTCGTCGTCGACCGGGCGGGCCACCTGACCGCGCTCGCGCTCGGGCCCCGGGAGTGGGACGCGGAGGCGGCGCACACGCTGGTCGCGGAGCTCACGCGCTAGATGCCGACGGTCGGGGTGGCGGTCGCGTTCAGCGCCGGGCTGTTCTCGTTCCTGTCGCCGTGCGTGCTGCCGCTGTTCCCCTCGTACCTGTCGTTCATCACCGGCATGTCGGTCGGCGACCTGTCCGGCGAGCTGACGGCGGCGACCCGCCGTCGCGTACTGCTGCACGCGGTCACGTTCGTGCTCGGCTTCTCGCTGGTGTTCGTCGCCCTCGGGGCCTCCTTCAGCGCCGCCGGGCAGCTGCTCCTCGAGTATCGCGACTGGATCCGGCGGGTGGGCGGCCTGCTCATCGTCGTCTTCGGCCTCTACATCGCCGGCGTGCTGCGGATCGGGCTGCTCGGGCGCACCCAGCAGTTCCACTTCCGCGCCAAGCCCACCGGCGTCGTCGGCTCGTTCGTCGTGGGCGTCACGTTCGCCATCGGCTGGACGCCGTGCGTCGGGCCGATCCTGGGGGCCATCCTGTCGCTCGCCGGGACGGAGGAGACGGTCCAGCGCGGCATCGCGCTCCTCGTCGCGTACTCCGCCGGCCTCGGGGTGCCGTTTCTGCTGTCGGCGCTCGCGCTCGGCGCCTTCCTGAAATTCTTCAAGCGCTACCGGCCGCTGATCCCCGTGGTCGAGCGGGGAGCGGGCGTGCTGCTCGTCGCGGTCGGGCTGCTCGTGCTCACGAACACCTACGTGCTCCTCAATGCGTGGGCGATCTCGCTCACGCCCGAATGGCTCCTCAGGCGGCTCTGAGCGCGCCGCGCGCCGTCCGCGTCCGCGTCCCCGCCACCTCGGCGAACCTGGGGCCCGGCTTCGATGCGCTGGGGCTGGCCCTCGCCCTGCGCAACGAGGTCGTCGCGCGCGAGGCCGACGGCGTGCGCGTCGCCGTCGAGGGCGAGGGGGCGGGACGGCTGTCGTCCGGCGGCGACAACGTCGTCGCCCGCGGCGTCCGCCTGGCCTTCGAGGCGGCCGGACGGCCGTTCAAGGGCGTGGAACTCACGTGCCGCAACCGCATCCCGACGGCCCGCGGCCTCGGCTCCAGCGCCGCCGCCTGGGTCGGCGGGCTGATGGCCGGCAACGCGCTGCTCGGCACCCCCCTCTCGCGCGACGCCCTGCTGGCGCTGGCCGCCCGCGCCGAGGGACACCCGGACAACGTCGCGGCGGCGCTGCACGGGGGCCTCACCGTCTCCTGCCTCGTGGGGGATCGGGTCGCCGCCGTCACGCTCCCCGTCCCGGCCGGCGTCGCGTGGGTGGTGCTGGTGCCCGCCGTGACCAGCAGCACCGCCGAGGCGCGCGGCGTGCTGCCGGTCCAGGTGCCCCGCGCCGACGCCGTGTTCAACGTCCAGCGCACGGCGCTGCTGCTCGCGGCGCTGCAGGCCGGCCGCCTCGACGCGCTCGGGGACGCCCTGGACGACCGGCTCCACCAGCCGTACCGGCGAAGGCTCTTTCCCTGGATGCCAGGCGTCGTCGAGGCGGCCCGGGCCGCGGGCGCGCTCGGCTGCGTGCTCTCCGGGGCGGGGCCGTCGCTCCTCGCGGTGGCGCCCGACGCGGTGGCCGGCGACGTCGGGGGAGCCATGGAGGCGGCCCTTCGCACCGCCGGCGTCCGGGGCGACGCGCGGGCGCTGCCGGTGGACATGGACGGCACGGTCGCCGGCGCGGCGTAGGGCATCGCGATCTCGGGCCCGGCCTCGTCCCGCGCCGTCCTGCTCGCGATCTGGGTGACGCTCGCGTTCGCGTACGGCCTCTTCTTCTCGTTCTCCGTCTTCCTCGTCCCGCTCGTGGACGAATTCCGGTGGTCGCGCGCGCTCACGGCGGGGGCGCTGTCGCTGTCGACGGTCGTCCAGGGGCTGGGTGCCCCCGTGGCGGGGACGCTCGCCGACCGCGTCGGCCCGCGGCGCGTGATCCTGGTCGGCATCGTCCTGCTCGGCGCCGGGCCGCTGCTGACCGCCACGACGCGCTCGCCGTGGGAGCTCTACCTCTACACGGGCGTCGTCAGCGCCGCCGGCGTCCTGGCCGTCGGCTGGGTGCCCACCGGCCTGCTCCTCTCGCAGTGGTTCCAGGCGCGGCGGGGCCGGATGATGGGCGTCGCCTTCTCCGGCATGGGCGTCGGCGTGTTCGTCATGGGCCCGCTCGCGCAGTGGCTGATCTCGATGCTGGGCTGGCGGGGCGCGAGCGCGTCCCTCGGCGCGGCGACGCTCGTGGCGCTGCTCCCGCTCGCGTGGTGGGGCATCCGGGCTCCCGCGGGCACGCACGCGCCGGCGGCCGGCGGCACGGCTCCACCGGGCGCCCGGGGGCCAGCGGCGGCCGCCCCCGTGGACGCGACGCTCGGGGAGGCGCTGCGCGCCCGGGCGTTCTGGGCGCTCTTCGCGGCCTACGTCTTCACGCCGCTCGCCGTGTTCCCGGTCGCGACGCACGCGGTGGCGTTCGCCGTCGACCGCGGCTTCTCGCCGATGACGGCGGCCACCGCCTACGGCGCGATGGGCCTGTCGTCCACGCTGGGGCGGGTGGGGTTCGGGGCCCTGACCGACCGCATCGGCGGCGCGGGGGCGGCGTCGCTGTCGTTCGCGTGCACGGCGGGCGGCGCGCTGGCACTCCTGACGCTCGAGGCGACGCCGCGGGGGGCGGCGCTCGCGCTCTTCGCGCTGCTGTTCGGCCTCGGCTTCGGCGCCCGAGGCCCCATCATCACCGCGATGGCCAGCGAGCGCTTCGGGGGACGTCACTTCGGGATCATCTACGGCGTCCTGAACCTCGCCAACGGTCTCGGCGCGGCGGTCGGCCCCTGGTTCGGGGGCGTCGTGCACGACGTCAGCGGCTCCTACCGCGTGGCGTTCCTCGCCACCGTCGGCTTCAGCGCACTCGGCGCCGTCTGCTTCTGGCTCGCGCGCGGCCGCGCGCCTTGACGCTCGCCGAGGGCCGGTGCTAAGTGGGGGCGCCATGAGCCGCCCAGCCGACGCCGCCGCGCCGGAGGCCGCCGGCGTCCTCCCGGACCGTGACCTCCGCGAGGCCGTGCGCCGGGGATGGGTCGCGGCGGAGGCGCCGCTCGCCGACGGGCAGTTCCAGCCGGCGAGCCTGGATCTGCGGCTGGGACCGATCGCCTGGCAGCTGCGCGCGAGCTTCCTGCCGTTTCGCGAGACGGTCGAGGGGCGGCTCGAGGGTCGCGACGGCCCCGACAGCGATCTCGTGATCGACCGGCTCTCGCTGGTGGGCGGCGCGACGCTGCAGCGTGGCTCTGTCTACCTGGTCCCGCTGCTCGAGTCGCTGGCCCTGCCGCCGGACGTGCGCGGCCGGTCCAACCCCAAGAGCACCACGGGCCGGCTCGACGTCTTCACGCGGGTGATCACCGACCGGGCGCCCCGCTTCGACGAGATCGTTGCCGGGTACCACGGCCCGCTCTACCTGGAAGTGTCGCCGCAGTCGTTTCCCGTGCGCGTGCACGCCGGCGGATCGCTGAACCAGCTCCGCCTGGTGGTCGGCGAGCCGGCGGTGCCGGACGACGCCCTGCGCGCGCTGTACCGGACGTCGCCGTTCCTCTACGACGATGACGACCGGCCCGTCCCGCTCGACCGCGTCGTCTTCAACAACGGCCTCGGCATGGGGGTCGACCTGTCCGGCCGCACCACGGACGGCATCATCGGCTACCGCGCCCACCCGAACCCCCCGGCCGTCGACCTCGCCCGCGTCGGCGCCTACGACCCCGGCGAGTTCTGGGAGCCGATCAAGCGCCCGCCGCGCGACGCCTACATCCTCGAGGCCAACCGGTTCTACATCCTGGTCTCCAAGGAGCGGATCCGGGTGCCCCCGGACTTCGCCGCCGAGATGGTCGTCTACGACGCCGGGGCCGGGGAGATCCGCACCCACTACGCCGGGTTCTTCGACCCGGGCTTCGGCTTCGGCGAGGGCGACGTGCTGGGAACCAAGGTCGTCATGGAGGTGCGCGCGCGCGAGGTCCCCTTCCTCGTGTACGACGGACAGACGTCGTTCAAGGTGTGGTTCGAGCGCCTGCGCCGCCGGCCCGAGCGAGTCTACGGCGTGGGTCTTGCTTCGTCCTACCAGCGCCAGACGCTGAGCCTGAGCAAGCATTTCCGGCGGTGAGCGCCGCGCGGGGGCCAAAGGTTGGTTGCGGCCCCCGGACCATCAAGTAGAATTGACGGCAGCGGGGTCGCCGACGGGTTTCCGCCCGTTTCCGGGGCCCATGGAGGGCCACATGGCAGAGCAGAAGCGGAAGGACACGCGGCCCACGAAGCCGGCCGAGGGCGGCGGCGACGGCGCCGCCGGAAGCCCCGAGATCGCCAAGAAGGGCAAGAAGATCAAGGAGGACATCGACAAGCTCCTGGACGAGATCGACGACATCCTCGAGGAGAACGCCGAGGAGTTCGTCAAGAGCTACGTCCAGCGCGGGGGCGAGTGAGCGATGCCCATCTACGAGTACCGCTGCCGGGCGTGCAACCAGGAGTTCGAGAAGTACGTGCCGGGCGCGTCCGCGCGCGTCGCCTGTCCCGGGTGCGCGAGCGGTGACGTCACGCGCAAGCTCTCGGTGTTCGGCCTGAAGACCGACGGAGGCGTCGTGGCCTCCTCCATGCCGGCCGGCGGCGGTTGCTGCGGCGGCGGTGGGTGCGGCTGCCACTGAGCAGCCGCACCTTCTCCTCCCCCCGCCGCCCGCGCTCCCGGCCTGCCACTCGAGGATCGACGTGGACCTGCGCCGGCTCGAGATCTTCGTGAAGGTCGCGGAGCTCGGGAGCTTCTCCCGGGCGGCCGAGGCCCTCCGCCTCACCCAGCCGACCGTGTCCGAGCATCTGCGCTCGCTCGAGGACGAGCTCGGCGTCCAGCTGCTGGACCGCCTCGGCCGGGGCGCCACGCCGACGCGCGCGGGGCAGCTGCTCCTGGGCTACGCGCGGCGGCTCCTGGGGCTCGCCCGCGAGGCCCGGCAGGCCGTCGACCACTTCCAGGGACGCATGGCCGGCGAGCTCGCCGTCGGAGGGTCCACCATCCCGGGGGAGTACGTCCTGCCCGCGCTCATCGGGCGGTTTCGCGGCAAGTATCCCGAGGTGAGGATCTCGCTCGCGATCGGCTCGAGCCGGCAGGTCGAGGAGTGGGTGTACGAGGGACGCGTGGAGCTGGGCGTCGTGGGCGCACGGCCCGCCGCGCGGGGGCTGCAGGGCCGGGAGCTGATGGCGGACGACCTCGTAATGGTCATCCCCGCCGGCCACCCCTGGGAGGGCCGCCCGAGCGTCTCGCTGGAGGAGGCGCGGCACGAGCCGCTGATCGTCCGCGAGCGCGGCTCGGGCTCGCGGGAAGCCCTCGAGCAGGCGCTGGGCGAGGTCGGGCTCGACCTCGCCACCTTCCGCGTCGTCGCCGAGATGGCCTCGACGCAGGCGGTCAAGCAGGGGGTGCGCGCCGGCGTGGGCGTCTCCCTCGTGTCCCGGCGCGCGGTCGAGGACGAGTGCCGGGCACGGTTGCTCGCCTGCGTGCGCGTGGAGGGGCTGCGGGTCGCGCGCGCGTTCTGGCTCGTCACCCACCGCGACCGCAGCCGGTCCCCGCTCGCCGAGGCGTTCCTCGCGTTCGTGGAGTCGCAGGCCGGCGAATCGCAGGCCGGCGACGAGCCGTCGTAACAGCCGGCATGGAGACCAGCGGCAAGCAGATCCGCCTCACCGCCTACGCCGCCTGCGCGGGCTGAGCCTCGAAGATGGCTCCTGGAGATCTCCAGGAGGTGCTCGAGGTGCTCCGGCGGCCCACGCTGTCCGCGGACGTCGCCCGCAACCTGCTCGTCGGCCTCGGCCGGGCCGACGACGCGGCGGTCTACCGGATCGCGGACGACCTCGCCATCGTGGAGACGGTCGACTTCTTCCCCCCGGTGGTGGACGACCCGTGGACGTGGGGCGCCGTGGCGGCGGTCAACGCCATGTCCGACGTCTACGCGATGGGCGGCGAGGTCCTGTTCGCGCTCGCCGTGGCCGGGTTCCCGCGCGACTTCGACAAGAAGATCATCGCCGAGGTGTTCCGGGGCGGTGCCGACAAGGTGGCCGAGGCGGGGGGCGTGATCGCGGGGGGGCACACCGTCGTCGACGCCGAGCCCAAGTACGGTCTCTGCGTCACCGGGCGCGTCCATCCCGATCGCGTGCTCGTGAAGGGCGGGCTGCGTCCCGGTGACCGGCTGTTCCTGTCGAAGCCGCTCGGCACCGGCGTCATCACCACGGCGGCCAAGAACGACGCGGCCCCCGCGGGAGCCCTGGAGGCCGCCGTCGCCAGCATGCTGCGGCTGAACCGGGTGGCGGCCCGGATCGCGTCCGCGTGCGGGGCGGCGGGGGCCACCGACATCACCGGCTTCGGGCTGCTGGGCCACGCCGCCGAGATGGTGGAGGCCTCCGGCGCCGGGCTGGCGATCGACACCGGGCGCCTGCCCCTGTTGCCCGGCGCGCGGGAGGCGGCGGAGGCGGGGCAGTGGAGCGGCGGCATGAAGCGCAACCGCCGGCATCTCGAGGCCAGTCTCGGCACGCGGCTGCGCATCGATCCCCGGGTGCCGCCCGCGGTCGCCGGGCTCCTGACGGAGTCGGAGACCTCCGGCGGCCTGCTCTTCTCGGTGGCCCCGGCCCGGGCGGCCGAGGTCCTGGACGGCTTCCGCGAGCTCGGCGAGACCGCGTGGGAGGTCGGCGAGGTGCTGGCCGAGCCGGCGCTCGTCGCGCGGCCCTGACGGCGGGCGGCCGCGCTCCCGGGCGCGGCTACGCGCGCGGCTGGTCGGAGGGCGCCCGCTCGCTCCGCACGACGGCGAGGAGGCGCTTCTTCAGCTCGGGCGGGATCTGGACCTGGTGGCCGCGCAGGGCGCGCGCAGCGTCGATGGTGCCGCGGTACGTGTTCAGGAAGGCCACGCACGGCGGGCAGCCGTCCACGTGGAAGTCGATGAGGTCGTGGAGGCGGCGGGGCAGCGTGCCGGCGAGGTAGTCGCCGAGCAGCTCGGCGATCTGCCGGCACTCGATGTCGGACACCCCTCCGGATCCGCACTCGGACATCGCTGGCCCCATTATAACGATGACGGCGACATTGTCCCGCCATTGTGACGGGCCGGGCGGGGGCGGGGATTCCGGCGGCGCGGCGCGAGGCCGCGGCCGCCTGCGGTATGCTCGGGACGTGTCCGAGGCCGCGCGCACCCGCGTCAGCATCCTGGCCCCGTTCACGTTGCCGTCGGCGCGGGGCAACGCCGTGACCGTGGACCGCATCGCGCGCGGGCTGGGCGAGCGCGGCGTGGCCGTGGACGTCTGGGACCTCTCGCGGACGCCCGCCGGCCGGATCGAGGCGGCCCTCGCCGCGGAGCCGCCCCGGCTCCTTCACGCGTTCCACGCGCTCCGGGCGGGACCGCTCGCCGTGCGGCTGGCGCGCCGCACGGAGGCCCCGCTGGTGGTGACGCTGACCGGGACGGACGCCAACCACGATCTCCTCGACGCGGAGCGCGGCGCCACGGTGCGGCGCGTGCTGGAGGCCGCCGCCGTCGTCACCGCGTTCGACGTGTCCATCGTGGACGCGGTGGCCGAGATCCTGCCCGCCGTGCGGTCCCGGATGCGGATCGTGCCGCAGTCCGTCCGGCTGCCGCGGGACTCCGTCTTCGATCTCGCCGCGCGGTGGTCGCTCCCCGCGGATCGCGTGCTCTTCGTGCTGCCGGCCGGCATCCGCGCGGTGAAGGCGCCCCGGTCGCCCCTGGCGGCCTTCGATCGCCTCGTCGCGACCCATCGGAGCGTGCGCCTGCTCTATGCCGGGCCGGTCATCGACAACGCCGAGGCCGACCACCTCCTCGCCGCCCTGCGCGACCGCCCGTGGGCGCGGTACCTCGGCCCGGTGCCGCACGCGGCGATCCCCGCGCTGCTGGGACAGGCGGACGTCGTCCTGAACTCCTCGATCTCGGAGGGCGGCATGGCGAACTCCGTGCTCGAGGCGCTCGCGCTGGGCCGGGCGGCACTCGTGTCCGACATCCCGGGCAACCGTGCGCTCGTCGAGGACGGCGTCACGGGCCTCCTGTACCGCGACGACGCCACGCTCGAGGCGCAGGCGCGCCGGCTCGTGCTCGATCCGGCGCTCCGCGCCCGGCTCGGCGCGGCCGGCCGCCGGCGCGTCGAGTCGCGCTATCCGCCCGCCGCCGAGATCGACGGATACCTCGAGGTCTATCGCCGGCTGCTGCCCGTCGGGGTCGCGTGAGCAGGCTCGATCCGCCCGGGGCGCCGCGCGGGCAGCGGAGCGCTGGCAGCCGGCTTGCACCGCCGCCGCGGTCAGAAGGATTCCGACGCGTGCCGCTGGCCACCTCTTCCGCGGGTCCCTATAATGTGAAGCGCATGACCGTCGTGGCCAAGCCGGCTGCACCCCTCGGCGCGATCCACGGAGAGGAGACCCGATGACGCAGGAGGTCCGTGTCCAGGAGTTCGTCACCGCCTTCGAGGGCTTGCGGGCCGAGGTCGAGAAGGTCATCGTCGGGCACCGGGAGATCATCACGCACGTGCTGATCGGCATGTTCGCCGGCGGCCACGTGTTGCTGGAGGGCGTGCCCGGTCTCGGCAAGACGCTGCTGATCAAGACGCTCGCCGAGGGGCTCGAGCTGACGTTCTCGCGGATCCAGTTCACGCCGGACCTGATGCCCGCGGACATCATCGGCACCAACATGATCGTGGAGGACGCGGAGGGCCGGAAGCACTTCCAGTTCCAGTCGGGCCCGATCTTCGCGCACATCCTCCTGGCCGACGAGATCAACCGGGCCACGCCCAAGACGCAGTCGGCGCTGCTCGAGGGCATGCAGGAGGCCTCCGTGACCGTGGCCGGCAGCAGCCGGCCGCTGCCGTCGCCGTTCTTCGTGCTCGCGACCCAGAACCCGATCGAGATGGAAGGCACCTATCCGCTGCCGGAGGCGCAGCTGGACCGGTTCCTCTTGAAGCTCCGCGTGCGCTACCCGGCCATCGAGGAGCTCAACGCCATCATCGACCGCACGACCCGGGCCCGCCCGGTGAGCATCGAGCGCGTGATGAGCGGCGAGCGCGTCCTCGCCTTCCGCGACCTGATCCGGGAGGTGCCGATCGCCGACCACGTGCGGGCCCTGGCCTCGACGATCGTCATGGCGACGCACCCGCAGTGGGAGCGCGCCCCCGAGATCAGCCGCCGGTTCATCCGCTACGGAGCGAGCCCGCGCGGCGCCCAGGCGCTCGTGCTGGGCGCCAAGGTCCGGGCGCTCGCCGAGGGCCGGTACAACGTGAGCGTGGAGGATCTGAAGACGCTCGCCGCCCCGGCCCTCCGCCACCGCATCATCCTGAACTTCGAGGGAGAGGCCGAGGGGCTGGACATCGACGAGATGGTCGCGCAGATCGTCGAGGCGGCCGAGGGGCTCACCGTCCAGGACAAGGAAGCGTTCCTGCGCTGACACGGGAGGAGTGGATGACGAGCTCCGAGGCCCTCGAGCGTCTGGTCCATCGGGTCGCGGCCGAGGTGCGCCGGCGC
>JAICGY010000050.1 GCA_025922915.1 Candidatus Methylomirabilota bacterium
CATGGGCTACTGGCTCGAGCTGGGCATCTCCGGCTTCCGGCTGGACGCCGTGCCGTTCTTCATCCAGCGCAAGGGCGCCGGCGTGGAGCCAGTGCAGGACTTCGACCTGCTGCACGAGATGCGGGACTTCCTGCAGTGGCGGTGCCGGGACGCGATCCTGCTGGCCGAGGCCAATGTGCCACCGGAGGAGAGCCTGGCGTACTTCGGTGAGCAGGGCGACCGGCTCCAGATGATGCTGAACTTCCCCGTCAACCAGCGCCTCTTCTACGCGCTGGCGACCGGGGACGTCGGCCCCCTCGCCTGGGCGCTCCAGCAGACGGCGAAGCGCCCGCGGGCGGCGCAGTGGGTCCACTTCCTGCGCTCGCACGACGAGCTCGACCTCGGGCGGCTGTCGCCGGAGCAGCGGCAGCGCGTCTTCGAGGCCTTCGCCCCCGAGCCGTCGATGCAGCTCTACGAGCGGGGGATCCGGCGCCGGCTCGCGCCGATGCTCGGGAACGATCCCCGACGCCTGCGGCTGGCCTTCAGCCTGCTCTTCTCGCTGCCGGGCACGCCGATGATGCAGTACGGCGACGAGATCGGCATGGGCGACGACCTGACCCTGGACGAGCGCGAGTGCGCCCGGACGCCCATGCAGTGGACGAGCGAGCGCCACGGCGGCTTCTCGCGCGCCGAGCGGACGGTCCGCCCGTGCATCGACGACGGCGAGTACGGCTACCGCACGGTGAACGTGGCCGATCAGAAGCGCGACCCCGACTCGCTGCTCAACTGGACGGCGCGGCGCCTCCGGACCCGCAAGGAGTGTCCGGAACTGGGCTGGGGCGACTACACCATGCTGCGCGTCCAGGCGCCCCACGTCCTCGCCATCCGGCACGACTTCCGCGGGACGTCGATGCTGACGCTCCACAATTTCGCCGACCGCCGTCAGACCGTGACCGTCGACCTCCGCGGCAAGGGGAGCGATCGGCTCGTGGACCTCTTCGGCGAGCATCACAGCCAGTCCGAGGGCGGGACCCACGAGCTGGCCATCGAAGGCTACGGGCACCGCTGGTACCGGATCGGCGCCGTCGACAACGCGCTGAACCGGAACCCGTTCTAGGGCCCTCCTCCGCGCCCTTATCGGGCGCCGGCTTGCCTTCGACGGTCGCGGGCACCGGTATTGCTGCTTGCGCTGGACGATGGCTGCGCTTCACCGCCTTGCCGTGTGCGCCGTGGCGGCCGCCCTGGCTGTCGCTCCTCCCACTTCCGCGCTGGCTGCCGGTCCTGCGAGCCACGTCCTCCAAGGCGTGTTCGCCCCGGATCGAGAGGGAACGACGGCCCCGATTCTCCTCGCGAAGGGTGGCGGAGGAGGTGGTGCGGGCGGCGGCGGTGCGGGCGGATCCGGTGGCGCTGGAGGCTCGGGCGGGTCCGGTGGCTCGGGCGGCTCGGGCGGGTCCGGTGGCTCCGGCGGTTCGGGTAGTGGTGACGGCGGTTCAGGAAGTGGCGACGGCGGTTCAGGCTCCGGCGGCTCGGGTAGTGGTGACGGCGGTTCAGGCGGCTCCGGCAGCGGTGATGGCGGGTCGGGCGGCTCCGGCGGCTCCGGCAGCGGTGACGGCGGGTCCGGCGGGTCCGGTGGCTCCGGCAGCGGTGATGGTGGGTCCGGCGGCTCCGGCGGCTCCGGCAGCGGTGATGGCGGGTCGGGCGGCTCCGGTGGCTCGGGTGGTTCCGGCGGCGGCTCCGGGGGATCGGGCAGCGGCAGCGGCGCGGGCGGTTCCGGTGGCGCTGGCGGCGCGGCGGGCAGCGGGGCGGGTGCCGGAGCCGGTGCTGGCTCGGGCGCCGGCGACGGAGCTGCGGCCGGCGACGGTTCGGGCGCCGGCGGCGACGGTGTCGTCGGTGGGCCGTCCTCGGCAGTCGCGGCGCAGTCGGCACCGGCGTGGCGCGCGATGCTCACGCTCGCCGAGCTCGACCTCGCCGCCGGCCAGTTCGCCCGCGCTCGGAGCCGGGCGGAGGCGCTTCTGGAGCCTGGGGTGCCGCCCGCCGTGCGAAGCGCGGCACTCCTCGTGGCCGCGGACGCCTCCTACGCCCTCGGTGCCTACGAGGCCGCGGAGCAGCGGTACGAGGAGTTCGTGACCACCCATGCAGTGGCGCCCGAGGCGCCGCGCGCTCGGCTCGCGCTGGGGTGGGCCCGGCTCCGCCAGGGCAGGCACAACGAGGCCGTCGTCACCTGGATCGATCTCGCGCGACGATTCCCCGAAGACGCGCGCACGCCGCTCGCGCTGCTCCTGGCCGCCGAGGTCAGGAGCCGGGCGGGCGACACGGCGACGGCCCGTGCCCTGCTCGACCGCGTGCTCGCCGAGCACTCGGCCAGCGCGGATGCCAGGATCGCGATCCTGAGCCGGTCGCTCCTCGCCCTGCAGGAGCACCGGGAGCCGGACGCGCTGCGCGATCTCCGCGATCTCGTCCGGTCGAGCCAGCCGCAGGTCGTCCACGAGCACCGCAGGCTGCTGAGGGCGCTGGCCAGTCCCGGCGGGGAAACGAACCTCGAGGGCTCGCGCCTCCTGGAGAACGGGTCGATGACCGGCCTGGTCCTCGCGGATGCGAGCGGCGAGTCCGATCAGCCGGCGGCGGCGGTCCCGGACCGCCTGCCACTCGAGCGGTTCGCCACCGTCTCGCTCGAGGGCGAGCGGGATCCGGAGCACGCCTCGCGCATCCTCCACGGCCTCGTGCTCCTCGCCACGGAGCACAAGCTCTGGCCCGCCGCCGACCGGATCGCGGGCCGGCTGGTCGACGCGTTCCCTTCGTATCCGGCTGCGCCCGACCTGCTGGCGCGCCTGGCCGCGCGGGCAGCGGTGGACCAGCAGTGGCTGGTCGCGCGCACGGCCTACGCGCGCCTCGTCACCCGCTACCCGGAGACGGAGCTGAGCGGCCGGGCCCGCGTCGACTTCGCCGACGCGCTCTTCCGCACGGGCGCGGCGGCGGAGGCGCGCGCGACGCTCGAGCGGTTCGTGAACGACGGCCAGGGACAGGAGCAGCGGCCGCGGGCCCTGCTCCTCCTCGCGCGGGTGAACGAGGCGCTCGGCGACCCGGTGCGGGCCATCGCCGCCTACGACCGGCTGCGCCGCCACCATCCCGACGTCCCCTGGACGGCGCCGTCGCTGCTGGCGCACGCCCGGCTGCTCCAGGACATCGGTCGGCCGGCGCAGGCCCGGCCGCTGCTCGAGCGGGCCGTGACGGGGGCCGCCGGGGACGAGCTCGGCGAGGCCGCCTACCGCCTCGCCGCCATCCAGGCCGCCGAGGGGCAGCACACGTCCGCCGTCGAGTGGTACATGACCGCCGCCTACTCGGCGCGCGGCTCCCGGTGGGAGCGGCTCGCCCTGCTGGGTGCCGGTCGCTCCCTGGCTGCCCTGGGCGAGACGCGCGAGGCGCTGATCCTCTACGGAAAGCTGCTGCAGGCCTCGGCGCCTGGCACGAAGCCCGGCGTGAAGGAGGCCGAGCACCGGGAGACGACCAGCGAGGCCGCCTACCGTGCCGCCGAGATCCTCCGCGGCGCCGGCCTGCACCGTGACGCGCTCGACATGTATCTCACCACCGCCCGTCTGACCCCCGAGGCCCCGCGCGGGCACCGCGCGCTCGTCGGCGCGGTGCAGTCCCTCGTGGCCACCGGCGACCGCGCCGCCGCCGACCGCATCTACCAGCGCCTCGTGCAGTCCGGCACCGCGGAGCCCGCCCTCGTGGCCGAGGCGTCCAGGGCGCTGCGCGCGCCCGCCGGCTCGCGTCCCGCATCCCGTTAGATCGCCCCGTCGATTCCCGAACGCGGCCCGCGGCGTCGCAGTATCCTGCGCACGCGCCGCCACCGGGGAGCACCACGTCGCACGCCACGAGGAGGAGCGGATGCTCGCGATCTGGGTCAAGGTGCGTGTCAAGCCGGAGGACCGCAAGGAGTTCCTGGAGGCCATCGAGACCGACGCGCTGGGATCCGAGCGCGACGAGCCGGGGTGCCTGCGCTTCAACGTGCTGCAGGACGAGACGGACGAGAACGTCTACTACTTCTTCGAGGTCTACCGCGATCAGGCGGCGCTCGAGGCGCACCGCGCGATGCCGCACTACGCCGTCTGGCGCGCCGCCGCCCATACGCTGGCCGGCCCCACCGAGGCCACGCGCTGCCGGCCGGTGTTCCCGGCGGCGCCGGCGTACTGGGCCAAGCCGCGGTGACGCCGCCGGCGGCGCCTACACCGCGAGCCAGCCGCCGTCGACGACGAGCTCGGTGCCCGTGATGTACGACGCCTCGTCGGAGGCCAGGAACAGCACGGCGTAGGCCACCTCCTCGGGGCGGCCCGCCCGGCGCATGGGCACGCCGGCGAGCATCCGCTCCCGGAAGGCGGGGTCGGCAGTGGCCTTCGACGTCCGCATGGCGGGCATCACGCCGGGGTGCACCGAGTTGACGCGGATGCCGTGGCGCGCGTACTGCACGGCGGCCGACTTCGTCATGAGGCGCACGGCCCCCTTCGAGGCGTTGTACGCCATGTGGATGCCCTTCTGCCCGACGAAGCCGGAGACCGAGGAGATGTTCACGATCGCTCCCCCGCCTGCCTTCTCCATCACCGGGATCGCGTGCTTCATCCCGAGGAAGACGCCCTTCGCGTTCACGTCCATGAGGCGGTCCCATGCCGACGTGCTGAGCGTGTCGGGATCGAAGGTCCCGCTGATGCCGGCGTTGTTGACGAGGACGTCGAGCCGACCGAAGGCGGCGAGGGTCGCGGCGACCGCCTCCTGCCAGTCGGCCTCGCTCGTGACGTCCAGCCGCACGAAGCGGCCGGCTCCTCCCAGGCTGTCCGCCACCTGCCGGCCCTCGGCCTCGAGGACGTCGGCGACGACGACCCGCGCCCCCTCCTTGGCGAACAGCGTCGCCTCGCTCTGGCCCATGCCGCCCGCGGCCCCGGTGATCAGCGCGACCTTGCCGCCCAGTCTCATGGCGCTCTCCCCCCGGGAGCGCGCGGGGTGGCCGCGCGCCCGCCCGTGCGGTGGTCTGACAGCCGCGCTCATGCTACAACGTCCGGCATGCCCGGACCGCTCGCGGGTGTCCGCGTCATCGACTGCACCACGGTGGTGCTCGGCCCGTGGGCTGCCCAGCAGCTGGGCGATCTCGGCGCGGACGTCGTCAAGGTGGAGCCGCCGGAGGGCGACACGACCCGGCAGCTCGGCCCGATGCGCCACCCCGACATGGGCGCCTTCTACCTGGCGGTCAACCGGAACAAGCGCTCGATCGTGCTCGACCTGAAGCAGGCGTCCGCCCGGCGGGCGCTCGTTCGGCTCGCGGAGGGAGCGGACGTCTTCCTCCACAACTACCGGCCGCAGGCGGCGCGCCGGCTCGGCCTCTCCTACGAGATGTTCCGCGCGGTGAACCCGGGGCTCGTGTACGTCGGCACCTACGGCTTCCGGGCCGCCGGTCCCTACGGCGACAAGCCCGCCTACGACGACATCATCCAGGCGGCCTCCGGCGTGGCGTCCCTCCAGGCCGCGCTCCTCGGCGAGCCCCGGTACGTGCCCACCATCGTGGCGGACAAGACCGCCTCCATGACCGTGCTGGCCGCGGTGCTCGCCGCCCTCTACCACAAGGCGCGCACCGGCGAGGGCCAGGAGGTCGAGATCCCGATGTTCGAGAGCCTCGCCGCCTGGATCATGGTCGAGCACCTCTACGGCGAGACGTTCGTGCCCCCGGTGGACACCGTCGGCTACAAGCGCGTGCTCAACCGCTACCGCCGGCCGTTCAAGACCAAGGACGGGTACCTGGCGATCCTGCCGTACACCGATCAGAACTGGCGGGACTTCTTCACCATCGCCGGCCGGCCCGACCTGCTCGACGACGCGCGCTTCCGGTCACTGGCCTCCCGGCTCCGGCACATCGAGGTACTCTACGAGGAGCTGGGCACGATCGCCGTCACGCGGACCAGCGCGGAGTGGCTCGCCGAGCTGGACGCGCGCAACATCCCGGCGATGGTCGTGAACTCGCTGGAGACGCTGCTCCACGACCCGCAGCTGGCGGCCACGGGCTTCTGGCAGCTGGTCGAGCACCCGAGCGAGGGCCGGATGCGGCTCCCCGGCATCCCGGTGACCTACGGCCGGACGCCGGCGGACATCAGGCGGCTCCCGCCGCGCCTCGGCGAGCACAGCGTGGAGATCCTGCGCGAGGCAGGCCTCGCGCCCGCGGAGATCGACACGCTGCTCGCCGCCGGCGCGACGCGCGCCGAGCGGGCACCGGCGGCGACGCAATGACCACGGCGGAGACGCCAGGAGGCGACGCGATGCGCTTCTCGACCCAGAATCTCCTGTCCTGGCGCGACTGGCAGTCCCACGAGGACGTCTACCGTGACAGCCTCGCGGAGTGCCGCCTCGCGGACGAGCTCGGCTTCCACACGGTGTGGCTCGCCGAGCACCACTTCTCGGCATATGGCATCTGCCCGTCGCTCGCCGTGCTCGCCGCCGCCGTCGCGCGCGAGACGCGCCGGGTGCGCATCGGAACGGCGGTCGTCATCGAGCCGTTCGCCCACCCCGTGCGCGTGGCCGAGGAGTGGGCGATGGTCGACATCCTCTCGGGCGGCCGGCTCGAGTTCGGGCTGGGACGCGGGTACCAGCCGGCGGAGTTCCGGGGCCTCGGCGTCTCGATGGACCGGACACGGGAGCGCTTCGACGAGGGGCTCGAGGTGATCCGGCGGGCGTGGACGCAGGAGCGCCTGAGCTTCGAGGGGGAGTTCTACCGGTTCCGGGACGTCGCCGTGCTGCCGCGGCCGGTCCAGCGGCCGCATCCGCCGCTGTGGACGGCGGCGGTCTCGCCGGACACCTACGCGCTGGCCGCCCGGCGCGGGCTCAAGATCCTCACCTCGCCGTCCTTCACACCCTTCGATATCCTGAGGAAGAACTACGACCTGTACCACGCCACGTGGCGCCAGACCCACGGCAGCGACGCGGGGGCGGACATCTGCCTCAACAAGATCATTCACGTCGCCGACACGTCGCGCGAGGCCCGGGAGAACCTCCGCGAGCCGATCCGGTGGTTCTTCCAGACGCAGGCCGGCCTGATCGCCGACCCGACGGGCGCACCGCCCGATCAGTACCGCTTCTACCAGAAGGTGCGGGAGAACCTCCTCTCGCTCTCCGAGGAGAAGGCGCTCGACCAGGCGGCGATCGTGGGCGACGCCGAGGAGGTCGCGGACAAGATCCGCGCCCACCACGAGGCTCTCGGCGTCACGTTCTTCATGGGCGCGTTCTCACGGGGCGGCGTGGCGCACGAGAAGGTCGTGAGGTCGATGCGCCTCTTCGCCGAGAAGGTGATGCCGCGGCTCGCGTGAACGCTACAGCCGCTGGAGGGTATCGCCGAGCGTCGGGGGGTCGACGGGCTTGACGAGGTGGGCGTCGAAGCCGGCGGCCTCCGACCGGGCGCGGTCGGCCGGCTGGCCGTAGCCGGTGAGCGCGACCAGGCGGACGCCGTCCCCGAGCACGCGCCGCACCTCGCGGCCGACCTCGTAGCCCTCCACGTCCGGCAGCCCGATGTCCACCAGCACGACCTCGGGCGCGTGCGCGCTGGCCGCCTCGATGGCCTCCCGTCCCGTCGCCGCCTCCAGGACCTCATGCCCTTGCAGGCGCAGGCTCGTGACGAGCATCTCGCGCCCGTCCTCGTGGTCCTCCACGACGAGGATGCGCCGCGGCGTCGGCCCGGCCGACGCCGCCGGCCGGCCGTCCCGGACGGCGGCGATCTCCGCCAGCGGCAGCCGCACCGTGAACTCGGCGCCCCGCCCCGGCCCGTCGCTCCGGGCCCGCACGGCGCCGCCGTGCAGCTCGACGACGCGCTTCACGAGCGTGAGCCCGATGCCGAGGCCGCCCTCGGTGCGGGCGAGCGTCGGGTTGGCCTGCACGAACAGCTCGAAGATCGCGTCCAGCTTGTCGGCCGGGATGCCGGCCCCGGTGTCCCGGAAGGACAGGACGGCCTCGCCGGCGTCGGCGGCGAGGGCCACCCGGATGGCTCCTCCGGCCGACGTGTACTTCGAGGCGTTGTTGAGGAGGTTGCCCAGGACCTGCTGCAGCCGCACCCCGTCGCCGATGACCGTGAGGGGCTGCGGCGGCAGTATCAGCGACAGCCGCTGGCGCTTCGCCTCGATCCGGTGCCGCTGCGCCTCGGCGGCGAGCTCGACGGCCGCGCCGAGGTCGACGCGATCGCGGTCCAGCTCGATGCGACCGCTCGTGATGCGCGCGACGTCGAGCAGGTCGTCGAGGAGCCGGGCGAGGTGCTCGGCCTGGCGCCGGATCATCAGGCGAGCGCGGTCGCGGTCGCCGTGGAGGGCGCCGGCGGTGTCGAGCACCGCCACCGCGTTGACGATGACGCCGAGCGGGTTGCGCAGCTCGTGGGCGAGCATGGCGAGGAACTCGTCCTTGGCCTGGTTGGCCCGCTCGGCCTCGGCGCGCGCCGCGTCGGCCTCCGCGCGCGCCGCGCGCTCGCGAGCGAGCGCCCGGGCCACGGCCGCCTCGCCCTGGGCGCGGGCCAGCCCGAAGGCCACGTGGTGCGCGATCGTCGCCGCCAGCCGCAGCTCCTCCGCCGAGAACACGTGCGGGGCGTCGTGGTACAGCATGAACTTGCCGAGCAGCCGGCCCTGGTGCACGAGCGGGACGAAGGCGAGCGCGCGGATTCCCTCCGCCGTGATCACGTCCCGCAGCGCGGCGAGCCCGGGGTCCTCGAGGACGTCGGTGATCGCGATGGACGCCGGGTCGCTCGTCTCGGCCGACCACGGGGAGTGGCCGTCGACGGCGGCGCGGTAGCGCTCGGACAGGCCGCGCCACGCCCGGAAGCGCATGACCCCGGCGTCGTCGAGGAGCAGGACGCTGGCCCGGCTGGCGCTCGTGCCCGCCATGATGGCCTCGACCGCCGCCTCGCAGGTCTCGCCGAGCCCCCGGGTGCGGCCGACGACGTCGGCGAGCCGGTAGAGCATCTCCAGCGTGCGGATGCTGGCCTTGAGGTTCTGCTCGGCCTGCAGCCGCTCGGAGATGTCGCGGGCGACCTTCGAGGCCCCGATGAGCCGGCCCCGCGCGTCCCGGATCGGGGACACGCTGAGCGAGATCGCGAGCCGCCGGCCGTCCCTCGCGACCCGCTCGGTCTCGAAGGGCTCGATCGCCTCGCCACGCCGGAGCCGGGCCAGGATGTCCCGATGCTCCTCCATCCGGTCGGGGGGGATGATGACGCTGATCGGCCGCCCGACGGCCTCGTGCGCCGGGTAGCCGAACATCCGCTCCGCCCCGCGATTCCACGACGTGATGATGCCGTCCAGGGTCTTGCTCACGATCGCGTCGTCCGCGCTCGCCACGATGGCGGCCAGCCGCGCCGCGTCCTCCTCCGCGCGCTTGCGATCGCTGATGTCACGGCCGGCCGCCTGGTACTCCAGCAGCTTTCCGCGGTGGTCGTAGACCGCGTGGTTGGTCCACTCCGTCCAGCGGATGGCACCGTCCCCGCGCCGCACGCGGTTCTCGATGACGACCACGCGGTTCGTGGGGCCCAGCGAGGCGACCGCCGCCTCCACGTCCGCGACGTCGTCCGGGTGCACCACCGGGAGATACCGACGGCCCGCGACGTCGTCTCGCCGCAGTCCGAAGTACCGGCAGTACGCCTCGTTCGCGAACGTCACGGTGCCGTCCGCGAGGAATCGGCACACGAGGTCGGGCTGGTCCTCGACGATGGCGCGATAGCGCGCCTCGCTGACCCGCAGGGCCTCCTCGGCGTCCCGCCGCTCCGTGATGTCCTGGAAGACGTTGACCGCGCCGACGAGCCGCCCCTCCGGATCGCGCAGCGGGGCGATGCTCACGTGCACGGTCACGCGGGAGGCATCGGGGCGCTCGATGACGACGTCGTCCTCTCTCAAGATCCCGTCGCTCAGGACGGCGGCCATCGGCGTCTCCGCGTGCGGCAGGAAGCTGCCGTCGATGCGGAAGAGCCGGAACGAGCCGCAGAACCGCTCCTCGGTGTCGCCGAGCTTCGGCTCGCGGCCCCACAGCTCCGCGGCCCGCGGGTTGTACAGGCGGATGGCGCCGCTCGGCGCCTCGCAGACGTAGACCGCCGCCGGGAGATGGGCAATCAGCGCCCTGATGTCGTCGAGAGAGAAGGCCTGCTGGTCCACGCCGCTACTGCCGCTCGGAAGGCGTCATCGATCGTGATGATACCGTCGTCCGGAGACCGAGCCGGTGGGAAATTTCTTTCCCATTCCTGACGAGATACGTCACGCCGAGCGAGCCCAGCTCGGTGGGCGCGTCGGCCAGCAATGCGTAGTGGGACACCCACTCCCGGGCCTCCCCCGGCTCGACGGTCACGGGCACGAAGAGGGGACACAGCAGGAGCGCCAGATGCCGGGCGTCCGCTTCGGGCTCGATGCGGTGCCCGACGCGCGTCGTCACGGCGCGCGCGGTCGCGTTGACCGCGCGCACGGTGACCCGGAGCCGATCGCCCGGCATCAGCACCGCCTCCGCGGGCGTGACCTGCACGTCGAGCGGTACCGACGGGTCCACGTCCGCCGCGAAGCGCACGCGCACGCCCCCGGCCCACCCGAGGAGCAGCCGCCAGGCGCGCCCCTCGCGCACGAGCTCCAGCGTCTGCTCGCCCTCGACGACCGGCAGCGTCCCGGCCGCGTGCAGCGCCGACAGCCGCGCGGTGATGCGGCTCCGCTCGGCGGCCGGAAGGCCGTTCAGCTCGGCTTCGTCCCAGTCGTGCAACAGCGCGCGGATCTCCGCCGCGTTGGCATCCGGGAGGCTCAGGCGGAGCGTCACGGTGGCCCGGTCGCCCGCCACGGTGGTCTTCACGGGCGTGGCGACGATGTAGCCGGCGAGCTGGTGGGCGGCCGCGCGCGCGAAGCCCTCCACGGACGGCTCCTGCTGCCGGAACGCCTCCGCCGTCTTCACCCGGCGGTCCTGCGCGGAGATCAGCGGCCAGAGCGCTTCCGCGTCGCCGGCGTACAGGCTCCGGGCATACGCCCGGGCCACCTCCTCGGGACTCTCGGCGCGGGCGCACGAGCCGCCGAGCAGCGCGACCAGCACCACCGCGACCCACCCCGCCGCCGCCCGCGCCCGGCCGCGCACCCGCGTCACCGGGATGGCCCCAGCAGGCGCCGGCGGCCTCGGCGCGGGGCGGCGGCCGGGCCCGCCCCCCGCGCGGCCACGGTCGGCGTCCCTACTTCACGATCTCCAGGAGCTCGACCTCGAACACCAGCGTGGCGCCCGGCTTGATCCTCGGCGGGGCCCCGCGGTCGCCGTACGCGGTGTCGGGGGGGCACACGATCCGGCTCTTGCCGCCGACCTTCATCTGGGCGACGCCCTCGCTCCAGCACTTGATGACGTTGCCGAGCGGCAAGGTGGCCGGCTCGCCCCGCTGCACGGAGCTGTCGAACACCGTGCCGTCCATGAGCGTTCCCTGGTAGTGGACCTTCACCTTGTCGGTGGCCGCCGGGCTCGGGCCGGTGCCGGGCTTGATCGTCGTCACGATCACGCCCGAGGGCGTCTTCGTGGCGCCCTTCTCGGCGGCCGCCTTGTCCACGAACGCCTGGCCCGCCTTGCGCTCCGCGGCGGCGACGACGGCGGCCCGGCCGCGCTGGAGCTCCTGGATCTTCGGCCCGTACACCTGGAGGTCGACCTGCTTCTTGCCGTCCTTGTCGACGATGCCGTCCGTGAGCCCCGCCTTCACCACCTCGAGCTCGGCCGGGGTGAGGGTGAACGAGGCGAGGTTCTGGGCGAGCGCGAGACCCAGAGCGTAGAGCGTCTTCTGCTCCTCGGTCTTCAGCTCCGGTCCGGCCGCGCGCGCGGCCGGGGCGGCGACGAGCAGGAGCCCGAGGAGCACGAGCAGGGCTTTCCGCATGAAGGTTCCTTTCCGCGGGAGTATTTCAACCAGCATACGCCGGATCGGACCGTCGGGAGCGGTCTAGGCGAGCTGCTTCCGGACCAGCCGCACGCCCTGCACGAGGGCGTGCAGCTTCTGCTTCACCACCCAGCGCGGCGTCTCCCAGAACCCGCAGTCCGGGTTCAGCCAGAGCTTCTCGGGCGCCACGTGGCGGAGGAGCGCGCGGACCCGCGTCGCGACGTCCTCGGCCGTCTCGGCCTTGAACGCCTTGACGTCGATCACGCCCGCGCCTAGCTCCTTGTCCCGGGGGAAGTCCGCCCACCGGGCGGCGTCGTCGAGGCCGCGGTTGGCGAACTCGAGCACGACCTGCGAGGCGCGCAGCTCGTGGAGGGTGGCGAACACGTTCGTGTAGTCACGCACGCTGCTGAAGGGCCGCCCGTAGAGGTTACCGAAGCAGACGTGCACGGCGATCTTCGCGTCGACGCCCTCGACGGCCCGGTTGACGCCGTGGCCCACCTCGTGGACGGCGCCGTGGTACATGCCGTGGTGAGGCTCGTCGATCTGGATGAAGTCGGCGCCGGCGGCCACGAGGGCCCTGCACTCGGCGTTCACGATCGACACGAGGTCGGCGAGCAGCGTGCCCTTGTCCCGGTAGCCGCCGCCGAGCCGGACGGGCACCAGCAGCGTGTACGGCCCGGGCACGGTGGCCTTGATCCGCCGGCCCGTCAGCCTGCGCGCGAGCGTGAACTCCTCCACGATGCCGAGCCCGCGCGGCGCCCCGATCCTCTCGGTCACCTCGAAGGGCGTGTTGGTGTCCCAGAGGGGCTGGCCGAGCTGGCGCGGCGCGGGGAGCGGGCGGATGCCGGTGATCCGGTCGTAGAAGCCGATGATGAACCGCACGCGCATCATCTCGCCGGTGGAGACGACGTCCACCCCGGCGCGCTCCTGGTCGAGTAGCGCCGCCTGGGTGGCGTCCTCCATCAGCTCCCGCACGTCGAGGGCGCCCAGGCGACCGGCCTCCATCGCCTCGCGCGCCAGCCACACCCATCCGGGCAGCCCGTGGCTCCCGACCACGGACGTCGGCAAGAACGGCAGCGCCTGCATCATCGCGTGGGTCCGCTCGGCGCTACTTCGAGGTACCCTCCATCGCCTTCCCGTACTTGATCAGCACGTCGCCCATCGCGCGCAGCATCTCGCCCCGCATCTGCAGCATGCGCGCCGACGCCTCGCCCGTCATGCCCATCATCGGCATGCCGCCCATCATGCCCCCGCCCATCATGCCGCACATGCCGTGCATCGCCTGATGGTGCTGCATGTGCTGGCCGTGCATGTGGGGCTGCGGCATCGCCGGCGACTGTGCGCCCGTCGACCCCTGGTCCTGGCCGGGCGGCTGGGCCGCCGCGGGCGCGACCGCGAGAGCCACCAGCGCCACCGCGGCGAGACCGATCCTCGTGCCCGTCGTCATCATCGCTCGCTCCTCCTCTCCGACCCTCGCGGACCGGATCTCACAGCGCGACGCGCCGCAATCGCAGCGCGTTCGCGATCACCGACACCGAGCTGAACGTCATCGCCGCGCTCGCGATGATCGGGCTCAGGAGCAGCCCGAAGACGGGATAGAGCACCCCGGCCGCGATGGGGACGCCGAGCGCGTTGTAGACGAACGCGAAGAACAGGTTCTCCCGGATGTTCCGCATCGTCGCGCGGCTGAGCCTCCGCGCCCGCGCGATCCCGCGCAGGTCGCCCTTCACGAGCGTGATGGCCGCGCTCTGCATGGCGACGTCGGTGCCCGTGCCCATCGCGATGCCGACGTCGGCCTGGGCCAGCGCCGGCGCATCGTTCACGCCGTCGCCAGCCATGGCGACGCGCTGACCAGCTGCCTGCAGCCGCTTCACCACGGCGCTCTTCTGCTCGGGGAGCACCTCGGCCTCCACCTCGCCGAGGCCGAGCTTGCCCGCCACCGCCTCGGCCGTCGCCCGGCTGTCGCCGGTGAGCATCACGATCCGGAGGCCCGAGTCGCGGAGGAGCCGGAGCGCCTCGGGCGTCGTCGTCTTGATCGGATCTGCGACGCCGATGAGGCCGGCGGGCCGGCCGTCGACCGCGACGAACATCACCGTCTGCCCGTCCCGGCGGAGGCTCTCGGCGGTCTCGGTCAGCGCCCCCAGCGCGATCCCGCTGGCCTCCATCAGCCGCCGGTTGCCGAGGGCCGCCGGCCGGCCGTCCACGCGCCCCACGACTCCCTGGCCCGTGACCGACCGGAAGTCCTCCGTGGTGCCCGGGACGATGCCGCGCTCGCGAGCGCCGTCCACGATCGCGGCCGCGAGCGGATGCTCGCTGCCGCGCTCCAGCGTGGCCGCCAGGTACAGCAACGCGCGCTCGGACCCGCCGTCGACGGCGGTGACGCCGACCAGCCGTGGCTTGCCCTCCGTCAGGGTACCGGTCTTGTCGACGACGAGCGTGCCGACCCGCTCCATGACCTCGAGCGCCTCGGCGTTGCGGACGAGGACACCCGCCATCGCCCCCCGTCCCGTCGCGACCATGATCGACATCGGCGTCGCCAGGCCCAGCGCGCACGGGCAGGCGATGATCAGGACGGCCACGGCGTTGACGAGCGCGTACGCCATCCGCGGCGCCGGCCCCCAGAGCGCCCAGCCGACGAACGTCAGGACGGCCACGACGACCACCGCGGGCACGAACCACGCCGACACGGCGTCGGCCAGGCGCTGGATGGGCGCGCGGCTGCGCTGCGCCTCGCTCACCATCTGCACGATCTGCGCGAGCAGCGTCTCGCCGCCGACGCGCTCCGCCCGCATCACGAAGCCGCCGGTGCCATTCACGGTGCCCCCGGTGACCCAGCTCTCCGGCCCCTTCTCCACGGGCATCGACTCTCCGGTCACCATCGACTCGTCCACGGCGCTGGTGCCCTCGAGCACCACGCCGTCCACGGGCACCCGCTCGCCTGGGCGAACCCGCAGGCGATCGCCCTTCTGGACCTCCTGCAGCGGGACGTCCTCGTCGGCGCCGTCGTCCCGGACCCGCCGGGCGGTGCGCGGGGCGAGGCCGAGGAGCGCGCGGATCGCGCTGCTCGTCTGGCTCCGCGCGCGGAGCTCGAGCACCTGCCCGAGCAGGACCAGCACGGTGATGACGGCGGCCGCCTCGAAGTAGACCCCGACCTGGTCGCCATGGGTGCGGAACGACGCCGGGAAGAGCCCGGGGGCGACCGTGGCCACCACGCTGTAGGCCCACGCCACCCCGGTGCCGAGGGCGATCAGGGTGAACATGTTCAGGCTGCGGTTCACGATCGAGGCCCAGCCGCGCTGGAAGAACGGCCAGCCACCCCAGAGCACGACGGGCGTGGCGAGCACGAGCTGGAGCCACGCGCCGACCCGCGCCGGGACGAGATGGCTCAGCGGCTGGCCGGGCAGCATGTCGGCCATCGCGCCCACCAGGAGCGGGACGCTGAGCGCGAGCCCGACCCAGAACCGCCGCGTCATGTCGCGGAGCTCGGCGCTGTCCTCCTCCTCGAGCACGGCGGTCTCCGGCTCGAGCGCCATCCCGCAGATCGGGCAGCTCCCCGGCCCCTTCTGCCGCACCTCGGGATGCATCGGGCAGGTGTAGATGCGCTCGTCGACGGCCGGCCGCGCCGGCGGTGGGGCCTCGGGGGCTCCGGGGCGGACGTAGCGAGCCGGCGCGGCGACGAACTGCTCGCGGCAGCGCGCGCTGCAGAACCAGTACGTGAGGGCGTCGTGCTCGGCGCGCCCGC
>JAICGY010000051.1 GCA_025922915.1 Candidatus Methylomirabilota bacterium
AGATCCGCGTCCACCATCATGTGGACGAGCTCCCGGAACGACACCTTCGGGCTCCAGCCGAGCGCCCGGCGCGCCTTGCTCGCGTCGCCGATCAGCAGGTCGACCTCGGCCGGCCGGACGTGGGCCGGATCCACCACGACGTGCTGCCGCCAGTCCAGGCCCGCGCGCGCGAAGGCGATCTCGCAGAACTCCCTGACGGTGTGCGTCTGCCCGGTGGCCACCACGAAGTCCTCGGCGGCCGGCTGCTGGAGCATCAGCCACATCGCCTCGACGAAGTCCCCCGCGTACCCCCAGTCCCGCGAGGCGTCGAGGTTGCCCAGCCGGAGCTCGGTGGCGCGGCCGGTCGCGATGCGGGCGACCCCGTCCGTGATCTTGCGCGTCACGAACTGCATGCCGCGCCGGGGCGACTCGTGGTTGAAGCAGATCCCGGACACGGCGTGGAGGCCGTAGGACTCGCGGTAGTTCACCGTGATGTCGTGCCCGTACACCTTCGCGACGCCGTACGGGCTGCGCGGGTGGAAGGGCGTCTGCTCCGTCTGGGGACTCTCGCGCACCTTGCCGAACATCTCCGAGGACGACGCCTGGTAGAACCGTATCCCGCGATCCACGACGCGGATCGCCTCCAGCATGCGCGTCACGCCGAGCGCGGTCGCCTCGCCGGTGAGGATCGGCTGTTCCCAGGAGGTCGGCACGAAGGACTGCGCCGCCAGGTTGTACACCTCGTGCGGCCGCACCTCGGCGAGCAGGTTGATCAGAGACAGCTGGTCGAGGAGATCCCCCTCGCGGAGGTCGACGCGGCCGAGAAGGTGAGCGATCCGCTCCAGCCGGTCGGACGAGACGCGTCGCACCATCCCGACCACCGCGTAGCCCTTGTCGAGGAGGAACTCCGCGAGGTACGAGCCGTCCTGCCCCGTGATCCCGGTGACGAGGGCGCGCGGCGGGGTCACGCCGTCCCCCCGCCGCGCAGGGCGGCCACCGTGCGCGCGAGCCCGTCCTCGAGCGCCACGCGCGGCTCCCAGGCGAGGAGCGCCCGCGCCCGCCGGTTGTCGAGGACGCTCCGCCGCTGCTCGCCGGGCCGGGCCGGCCCGTGCTGCGCCGGTCGCCCCACCCCGGCCGCGCGCGCCAGCAGACCGTAGATGGTGTTGACCGACGTCTCCCGTCCGGTGCTGATGTTCACCACGCCCTTGGCGCCGGGGCGCTCGAGGGCCCGGGCGACGGCGTCGGCGACGTCCTCGACGTACACGTAGTCGCGCGTCTGCTCGCCGTCGCCGTTGACGATGCACGGCTGCCCCGCCAGCAGGCGATGGGCGAAGATGGCGACGACGCCGGCCTCGCCCTCGGGGCTCTGGCGGGGCCCGTAGATGTTCGCGAGCCGCAGCGAGAGGCCGGAGCTGCCGGTCAGCCCGGCCCAGCACGCGACGTACATCTCGGCGGCGACCTTCGACACGCCGTAGGGCGACGTCGGCCAGCTCGGGTGCTGCTCGGGGGTCGGCAGCACGTCCGTGTCCCCGTAGCCGGCCCCGCCGGTGGAGATGTAGACGACCCGCTTGACGCCGACCCGCCCGCAGGCCTCGAGCAGGTTCAGGGTGCCCATCACGTTGACCGCCGCGTCGAACACCGGGTCGGCGACCGAGCGCGGCACGGCCGCCTGCGCCGCGAGGTGGACGACCGCCTCCGGCCGCGCCGTGTCGAGGACGGCGCCGAGGCCCGGCGTCCGGATGTCGCACACGTGCAGCGCCGCGTGGCGGTTCACGTGCTCGCGCCGGCCGCTGCTCAGGTCGTCGACGACCGCGACGACGTGGCCGTCGGCGACGAGACGGTCGACGACGTGGGAGCCGACGAACCCCGCCCCGCCCGTCACGAGGACCTTCACGACGCCCCCGCCGGCGCACCGTGCCCGGTGAGCCCGGGGCGCGCGCGGATGTCGTCGAGAGCGGCGCAGGGCATCGTGGCGTCTCTCACGCCGTGAGGACGGCGACCTTGATCGCGTCGGGCGCGCGATGGGCCTCGAAGGCCGCCCCGATCGCATCGAGCCCGAACCGGTGGGTGACGAGCGCGCGGGTGCGCACGGCTCCCGACGCCACGAGGCGCATCGCCTCCTCGAACTCGTCCTGGTAGATCATGGACCCGGTGATGGTGACCTCCCGCCGCACGACGGAGAAGAAGGCGACGGGCGTCGGCTCGTGGGGGAGCCCCGTGAGCACGATGCGGCCGCCGGGACGCACCAGGGCCAGCGCGTGGCTCACCGCCTCCGCCGTGCCCGCCGTCTCCACGACGACGTCGACCCCCTCCCGGCCCGAGAAGGCGCGCGCGGCCGGCTCCGGCGGGCCGTCCGTCAGCGCGTGGGTGGCGTCGGCGCCGAGCTCCCGCGCGAGGGCGAACCGGCGCGACGAGCGGCTGACCACGAGGACGTGGGCCCCGCGCGCGCGCAGCACCTGGAGCGCGAGCAGGCCGAGCGTGCCGGCGCCGACCACGGCCGCCCGCTCGCCGGCGCTCACGCCGGCCCGGCGCACCGCCCGGACCACGACCGCCAGCGGCTCGGTGATCACGAGGTCCTCGTCCTCGACCCCGGCCGGCGCGGGCCAGCAGCACCGCTCGGGCACGCGCGCCGCCTCCGCGAAGCACCCGTCGACGTCGATGCCGACGGCCACCCGCCCGAGGCACAGGTTGCGGTTGCCCTCGCGACAGAGCGGGCACGCGCCGCAGGAGTAGTTCGGCTCGACCACCACGCGCTCCCCCGGCCGCACCCGGCTCGCTCCGGCGCCGACCGCCTCGACCACGCCGACGAACTCGTGCCCGAGCACCTTCGGGTAGTGCACCGGCCGCGTCCCGGCGAAGATGCTGTAGTCGGTGCCGCAGAGCCCGGCCATGCCGACCCTGATGACCGCCTCGCCGGGCCCCGGCGTGGGCGCCGGCGTCCGGTCGACGCGCAGATCCCGAGGGCCGTGGAGGACGGCGGCCTTCACGGCGGTCACTCTACCCCAGGACCGGGCCGCGGCCTCATGCCACCGAGTGCCCGCCGTCGAGGAAGATCGTCTGCCCCGTCATGAAATCCGAGGCCGCCGAGGCGAGGTACACGGCGAGCGGGCCGATCTCCTCCGGCCGGCCCGTTCGCCGCGCCGGCACGTCCCGCAGGAGCCGCTCGCGGATCCGCGCGTCCGTGAAGGCCGCCTCGTTCATGTCGGTGACGAACCACCCGGGGGCGATGGCGTTGACCTGGACGTTGTGCCGGGCCCACTCGACGCCCAGGGCGCGGGTGAGCGCGATCACCCCGCCCTTGGTGGCGGCGTAGAGGGTGTAGCCCGGCAGGCCGACGATCGCGAGCACGGAGGCCACGTTGATCACCTTGCCCGCGCGCTGACCCAGCAGGTGGGGCGCCGCGGCCCGGCAGCCGTGGAAGACGCCGGAGAGGTTGACGTCGACGATCGCCCGCCAGTCCTCGGGCGTCGCGTCGGCGAGCGACGCGATCCGGGCGATGCCGGCGTTGTTCACGACGACGTCGAGCCGGCCGAGCGCGCCCACCGTCCGCTCCACGAGGGCGACCACGTCGTCGTAGCGGGTGACGTCGGTCGGCACGGCGAGGGCGCGCACGCCGCACGCCTCGGCCAGGTGCGCGCTCTCCTCGAGCTCCGCCTTCGCCCGTGCGGCGAGCGCGACGTCGGCCCCGGCCTCCGCGAGGGCGACGGCGAGCGCTCGGCCCAGCCCGCGGGAGGCCCCGGTGACGACGGCGACCTTGCCCGCGAGCGCGCTCAGCGGCGACCCCTCACGTGTACAGCTCCTCCAGCGCCTTGCCGTACTTCTCGGCCACCACCTTGCGCTTCACCTTCAGGGTCGGGGTGAGCTCGCCGCCGTCCTGGGTGAAGTCTCCGGGAATGATCGCGAACTTCTTGATCCGGGCGTACGACTGCAGGTGGCTGTTCTTCTCCTCGACCGTGCGGCTCACGCGCGCCACCACCGCCGGGTGCTTGACGATCGTGGCCGCGTCCGTCGTCAGGATTCCCTGCTCGCGCGCGAACTTCGCGAGCTCGTCGGGGTTCAGCGTGATGAGCGCGACCGGATACGGCCGCCGGTCGCCGTGGACCAGCACCTGGCTGACGAACGGGTCCGCCTTCAGGAGATTCTCGATGTTCTGGGGCGCGATGTTCATGCCGCCCGCGGTGACGATCAGGTCCTTCTTCCGGTCGGTGATGAAGAGGAACCCGTCCTCGTCGAGGCGGCCGATGTCGCCCGTGTGGAACCAGCCGTCCGGCTCGAAGACCTCGCGGGTCGCCTCCGGCTGCTTGAAGTACCCGCGCGTCGCGATGTTCGGCCCGCGGGCGAGGATCTCCCCGTCGGCGGCGATCCGGAGCTCCACCCCCGGCAGCGCCTGGCCCACCGATCCGAAGCGGTAGCGGTCGGGCCGGTTGAAGGTCAGCACCGGACAGGTCTCGGTGAGCCCGTAGCCCTCCAGGAGCAGGATGCCGGCCGCGTGGAAGAACTCCGCGATGTCCCGGGACAGCGGGGCGCCCCCCGACACCGCCCACTCCAGCCGGCCGCCGAGGCGGGCGTGGAGCTTGGAGAACACCAGCGCGTGGGCCAGACGGCGCTTCAGCGCCAGCCCGGCCGGCACCGGCTGGCCCCGCTGCTGGTGACGGCTCACCTCCCGGCCGATGCCGACCGCCCAGTGGAAGATGCGGCGCTTCAACGGCGAGCCGGCCTCCGCGGTGGCGAGCACGCCCGCGTAGACCTTCTCGAACACGCGCGGCACGCTGCAGATGAAGTGCGGCCGGACCTCGGGCAGGTTGTCGCGGAGCTTGTCGAGGTTCTCGGCGAAGGCGGTCGTGAGCCCGTGCGACACGCCGAGGAAGGACTCCAGCCGCGCGAACGAGTGCGCGAGGGGCAGGAACAGGAGGTGAACCCATCCCTCCTGCGTCGGCACCGCGCGCCGCGAGGCGTCCAGGGCGGCGATGTGGTTGCCGTGCGTCTGCACGACGCCCTTCGGCGGCCCGGTCGTGCCCGAGGTGTACACGATCGAGGCGACGTCCTCCGGGCGCGTGCCGGTGACCCGCTCGGCCAGCGTGCTCCGGTGGGCCTCCGCCTGCTCCCGCCCGAGCCGGCGCAGCGCTCCCCACGTCATGACGGACGTCGGCGGCTCGGGCGGCTCGTGGCCCGCCATGACGACGATCTGCTCCAGCTGCGGCATCCGGTCGCGCGCCTCGAGCACCTTGGCGAGCTGGGCGGGATCCTCCACCACGATCGTGCGCGCGCCGGAGTCGTTCACCACGTACGCGACCAGGTCGGAAGGGTAGCTGGGGTACACGGGGACGGTGATGCCGCCGACGCTGAAGATGGCGAAGTCGGCCTGCACCCACTCCGCGCGGTTCTGCGACAGGAGCGCGACCGCGTCACCCTTCTGGCGGCCGAGGGCGATCAGGCCGAGCGCCAGCTCCCGCACCGTGTCGCCGACCTCGCGCCACGTGAGCGTCACCCACGCGTCGCCCCGCTTGACCTGCTGGGCGGGGCGGTCGGCGCTCCTCTCGACTCGGCTCCAGAACAGCTTCGCCAGCGTGTCGTCGGCCATGGCCTCCTCCAGCCGGCCCGTCGAGCGCGGGCGGGGAGTCGGGTGATTGTCAAGGATTGCAGAGACTTGGGTGACACTATCACCGCCGGCCTGACGCAGCGCAATAAATCGCTTGCGCTGCATGACGCGTCGCGTTAGCCTGCGACCCAGGAGTCACGCATGAGAAAGCGCAATCCCCGGAAGCAGCGAGCCGTGCTGGAGCGGCGCGACACGAAGGAGGCAGCGATGAGCGACGGTAAGAAGGCGCAGGAGGTCCTCGCGAACGGGACGGGCAAGGCGGTCGAGACGGCCACGCTCTGGGCCGAGGCCAACCAGCGCGTGCTGCGCGAGCTGGCGGACCTGTCGGCGGCGACGGCCAAGGAGAGCGTGCGGCTCTACGGCGAGCTCTCGCAGAGCGCGCTGCAGGCGCTGACCGAGGCCCAGTCGGCCACGCTCCGCTGGCAGTCGGCCTGGCAGGCGACGCCGCGCGATCCGCTCGCCTGGTACCAGCGGGCCCTCGCCGAGAGCGTCGAGGGCACGCAGAAGTGGTTCTCGCTGGTGGAGGGCAACGTCCAGGCGGTCACCCGCTCGGCCGAGCGCCTGCAGAGCACGGCGGAGCAGGCCGGCAAGGGGATCCAGGAGGCGCTGTCCACCACGATGGCGCGGATGAAGGGCGTCCACGCCGTCTAGAGCGGCGCTACGTCGCGTCGGTCTTGCGCTTCTGGAGCCGTTCCTCGAGCGAGCGGAGCCGGTCGCGCAGGACCGACAGCTCCTCGCGTAGCTTGTCGGCCTCCTCGGCGCCGCCGTCTCGCCGGACCTCCGGGCCCGGCGGCGTCATCGCGCCCCAGCCCCCGCGCACCGACCACTCCCGGAAGAAGCGCTCCATGTCGCGCTGACTGGACACGACGCCCTCCAGGCTGGAGCGCATCGACTTCTGCAGGAAGTCCTGCCAGGCCTCGCCGTGCTTGATGAGCTGGTGGAGGAACGCCGCCGGAAGGCTCGCGCGCCGGCTGCGCTCGTTCTCGAGGATGATCTGCGTCAGCGTGACGGACGTCAGGTCCTCGCCGGTCGTGGCGTCGACCACCGAGATCTCGCGCCCCGCCCGGATCATCTCCTCGATCTCCTCGAGGGTGACGTAGCGGCTCTCCTGCGTGTCGTACAGCTTCCGGTTGGAGTACCGCTTGATGACGTACGGCATGGTGGCCGGGAGTCTAACACCGCGCGTCAAGCCTCACAAGAAGCCGCATGCTAGACTGACGCCTCTCACGCCTGCAGGAGGATCAGCAGTCATGAAGCTCAAGGATCGGACTGCGCTCGTCACGGGCGGATCGCGAGGCATCGGGCGCGCGGTGGCCCTCGCGCTGGCCGAGGAGGGCGCCGACGTCGCCGTCAACTACGTGTCCAACGAGGCGGCCGCGCGCGACGTGGTCGAGCACATCCGCAAGATGGGCCGGCGCGCGATGCTCGCGCAGGCCGACGTGGGCGATTATCCCGACACGTTCCGCATGGCGCAGGAGATCCTGCGCGAGTTCGGCCACCTCGACATCCTCGTGAACAACGCCGGCATCAACTCCGACAAGACGTTCGTCAAGATGGATCACGCCTCCTGGCGGAAGGTCCTGGCGATCAACCTCGACGGCGTCTTCAACTGCACGAAGGTCTTCGTCGATCAGATGCTCGGTCAGGGCTTCGGGCGGGTCGTCAACCTGACGTCGGTCATCGGGCAGATCGGCAACTTCGGGCAGGCCAACTACGCCGCGTCGAAGGCCGGCGTGGCCGCCTTCACCAAGTCGCTGGCGAAGGAGCTGGCCGGCAAGGGCATCACGGTGAACGCCGTCGCGCCCGGCTTCATCGAGACGGAGATGATCCACGGCATCCCGGACAAGGTCCGCAACCGGCTGCTCGATCAGATCCCGCTCCGGCGGTTCGGGACCGCGGGAGAGGTCGCGCGCGCGGTCGTGTTCATCGTGTCCGCCGACGGCGACTACATCACCGGCGCCGAGCTCTCGATCAACGGCGGCCTCCTGATGTGAACGGCCGGGAGGGGCGTCCCCGCCCCTCCCGGCCCGCGGCCGCTGGCAGCGCCGATGCATCGCCGGACGATCATGATGACGATCGTCAGCACCGTGACGCTGCGCCAGGGCACCGAGCCGGACTGGGATGCGGCGATGCGCGAGCGGCTCGCCGCGGCGCGGCATCAGCCGGGGTGGATCGCCGCCCAGATCCTGGTCCCGCTCGACGGGCCCGACAAGCGCGTGATCGTCGGCACCTGGGAGACGCGCGCGGACTGGGAGGCGTGGCACAACGACCCGGCCTTCGCCGAGACGCGACGGCGCCTGGCCGGCCTGGAGGCCGAGCCGGCGCGTGACGCGTGGCACGAGGTGATCCAGGCCGTGCGCCGCGACGGCGCCGCCGGCTCCACGCGCGCGGCCTGAGCCGTCAGGCGCGCCGGCCGAGCCCCTGGGCGACCAGCTCCAGGGAGAGCGCGACCCACAGGCTCATCGCCTGCGTCGCCCACGCCCACGGCTGCAGGGCGAGCGCGGCCAGCGGCGGCGAGGCGCGCTCGGGTCTGCGCTCGTAGCGCACGGGTGTGCGCGACGGCATGACCCACGCCTCGCCCGACAGGACCTCCTCGCCGCGCTGGTTCAGGCAGACGGTCTGCAGCCGGATCCGATTCCGCTCCGGCAGGACCTCGATGACCTCGGCCCGCGCCGTGATCGTGTCCCCGGCCTTCACCGGCTTCGTGAACTTGAGCGACTGCGACAGGTAGATGGCGCCGGGCCCCGGGAGCACCGTGCCGATCACGGCCGAGATGAGCCCGGCCGTGAAGATGCCGGGCGCGATCGGGACCTCGAAGGGGGTGGCCGCGGCATACACGGCGTCGCTGTGCACGGGGTTGTAATCGCCGACGGCCCCGACGAAGGCCGCGATGTCGGCATCCTCCACCACCCGCGTGAGCTGCGCGCGGTCGCCGGGTGCCAGCTCCGCGATCGTCTTGCCGATCACGGTCGCGCCGTCTCGGCCGGGCGCGCCAGCAGCGCCTTCATGGTCTCGTCGAGCCGGTCCAGCCGACGCCCGATCGCCTGCACGCCGTCCTCGATGCGCTCGAGCCGCTCCTCGAGGTCCACGATCTGCCTGGCGACGGCCGTGAGCTGGGTCCCGGACGCGACGTTCAGGGTCTGGAGGGCCTGCTCGGTCGCCTGCTCCGCCGCCCGGCGGGCCGGGGCCTGCACGGCCAGCCACTGGTCGAGCGAGCGCCCCATCCACTGGGCGAAGGACTCCGTCGACATCGTCTGGCCCAGCACGCGCGACCAGGCCTCGATCCACTGGTCGAGGAACTGCTTCCACTGGTTCAGGACATCCGGGGAGGCGGGCGTCTGGGCGAACATCCGCGCCCACGCCTCCAGGTGCTGATCGAGGACCGGGCGCCACACGGCGAAGGGATCCCCCGCCGGCGGCGGCGTCTGGCTCACCAGCTTCGTCCACGCCTGGGTCGACTCCTCGAGTGATCGCCGCCAGAGATCGAACAGCTGCGTGTTCGCGGTATCCGTCATGCGTGCACCTCTTCCTCGATGCTGGCGCGCGTGACGCCGGGCGCCCGGCACGCGTCGCGCCGTGCCAGGCCCGTGAGCGTCAGGAGCGCGGTCCGAGCCACGCCGAGACCTTCGGCCAGCAGTGCAGGGCCGCGCCCCGGCCGGCGATCAGCGAGATGTGCCCACCGGGCAGCTCGATGTACTCCTTCTCCCCGCTCCCCACGGCGTCGACGAGGGCGCGCACGCACGCGGGCGGCGCGATGTAGTCCTCCCGTGCCCCCACGACGAAGACCGGGCAGCGGACCGACGACAGCCGGACCGGCCGGCCCCCGAAGACCAGCTCGCCGCGCACGAGCCGGTTTCCCTGGTAGAAGTCGCGCACCCACTGGCGGAAGAACTCGCCGGGGAACGCCACGTACTCGTTCGCCCACTTGTTGAGGGCCGAGAAGCCCTCGACGTACTTGTCGTTCCAGGAATTCCACCAGAGGTTCAGGCCGGTGGACACGTCCATGGTGGGCTTCAGCAGCTTGAATCCGGCCCGGACGAGGTCGGCGGGGACGGCGCCCACGGCGTCGATGAAGCGGTCGACGTCGAAGTAGCGGCGATCGAGCCACTGGCCGAAGAGGCCGATCTTCGAGAAGTCGATGGGCCCCGCCATGTTGACGTAGTTCTTGACGGGCGCCTCCGGATGCGCCGCGACGTACGACACCGAGAGCGGCGCTCCCATGCAGTAGCCCAGGATCGACAGCTCGCCCGCGCCGGACGTGTCGAGGACCTTCTGGACCACGCGCGGCAGGATCTTCACGACGCAGTCCTCGAAGGACAGGTCGTTGTCCTCGGGACCGAAGACGCCCCAGTCGAGCAGGTAGAAGTCGAAGCCCTCCTTCGTCATGTGCTCCACGAAGGACCCGCCGGGCAGGAGGTCGAAGATGTACGGCCGGCTGATCCCGAGGTTCGGCACGAAGAGCAGCGGCGTCCGGTGCCGGCGGCTCGACGCGTACCGGTACAGCCGCGACTTGTTGCGCTTGTACACTTCCTCGCGCGGCGTCTGCCCGGTCTTCGGGTCGGCGGCCGTCGCCAGCCGGGCGAGGTTCGAGACGCGCTTCACGTTCCGCTCGAGCTCCTCGTGCCACTGCTTGAGCCGCTCGGGCGACGGCGGGCCCGCGGCCGCGCCGCCGAATCCGTTGGTGAACCGCTCGACCACGTCCGCGAACCGCTCCTGGGCCATCGGACCGGCGCCCTCCTCCGGTGCGGCCCGCCCGGGCGGGCCGTTCTCGTAGCTTTGACTCAGTATCGCACTGCGCTGGCGCAGCGCGTCACAGGAATTTGCACCGCCGGCTCCCGGGAGCCGGTCAGGCGAGCGAGAACATCGAGCCGAGCTTCATGGCCAGGCCCATGTCGCCCTTGATCTTGAGCCGGCCGGACATGAAGAGCATCTGGGGATTCTGCTTGCCGGTGGTGACGTCGATCCAGTCCTGGGCGCCGACCTGGAGGGTCAGGTTCGGGTTCGACGCCGGACCCGGGTTCACCGTGCACGTCCCGTCCTTGATCACCGCGTGCCACGTGCCCCCGCCCTCGCCGCTGATGTCGTACTGCACGGCGGCGTTGGTCCCCGCCGCCTTGTCCGCACGGAACCGCCCCGGCATCTGCTGGAAGATCTCGCTGACCGTCGGCATCGCTCGTCTCCTCCCCCTTGGCGCCCCTCGCCGGGGCGCGGGTCCCGTCCCACTGCCGTGCTGCCCGCGAGCGCTAGAACGTGAACAGGTCCATGCCGCCGGTGACCGGCACGACGGCGCCGGTCAGGTAGCGGGCGCGCTCCGAGCACAGGAACGCGATCGTCCACGCCACGTCCTCGGGCTCTCCCTCCCGCTGCATCGCGACGCGCTTCACCATGCGATCGTACATGGGCGACAGGCGGGCGTTGGGCGCGATGATCCCCGGCGCCACCGCGTTGCAGGTGACGGCGTGACGGGCACCCTCCAGGGCGACCGACCGGACGAACCCGACCACCCCGATCTTGGTCGTCGCGTACGCCGCCTGCCCGAATCCGCCCATCAGCCCGGCGATCGAGGCCATGCACACGATGCGCCCCCAGCGCCGCTCGCGCATGCCGGGGAACACGGCCCGGGTGACCTTCATCGTGCCCGTCAGGTTGACGGCCAGGTTCAGCTCCCAGTCCTCGTCGCGCATGTCCTTGAGCTGCGCCAGGCCGTAGATGAACCCCGCGTTGTTCACGCAGATGTCCACCGGGCCCAGGTCCCGCTCGACGCGCCCGACCACGTCGCTCACCTGCGCGGTCTCGCGCACGTCGCAGGCGTACCCGCACGCGACGCCCCCGGCAGCGACGATCTCGCCCGCCGTCTCCTCCGCTCCCTCCCCGTTCAGATCGACGACGGCGACCCGGCATCCCTCGGCGGCGAGGGTCACCGCGTCGGCCTTCCCCAGGCTGCGGGCGGCCCCGGTGACGAGCGCGACACGGCCGCGGATCCCCAGGTCCACGCCTCAGCGTCCCCTGAACTGCGGCTCGCGCTTGGCCAGGAACGCCTGGATGCCCTCGGCGGCGTCCTCGGTGGTCAGCGTCTTCAAGAAGGCCCGCGTCTCCATCTCCAGCGCCTGGTCGATCGGGGCCTGGAGCCCGTCGTCGACCACCTCCAGGAGCAGCCGCGTGGCGATGGGCGGGCGCCGGGCGATCTGGCGCGCCAGCGCCCGGGCCTCGGCCAGCGTCTCGCCCTCCGGGCAGACACGGTTGACGAGCCCGAGGGCGAGGCACTCCGCCGCCGACACCTGCGTCCCCAGGATCATGAACTCGAGCGCCTTCGCCCGACCGATCAGCCGGGGCATCCGCTGGGTTCCGCCGTACCCGGGAATGATGCCGAGGTTCGACTCCGTCTGCCCCATCCGGGCGCCGTCCTTGAGGAGCCGCAGGTGGCAGGCCATGGCGATCTCGCAGCCCCCGCCGAGCGCGTGCCCGTTGATGGCGGCGATGACGGGCTTCGGGAACCGCTCGATCCGGCGCAGCACGCCGTTGCCGAAGCGGATGAACTCGCGGACGTCGCCGCCCGCGAAGGCCGAGCCCAGATCGGCCCCCGCGCAGAAGATCCGGTCCCCGGCGCCGGTGAGGATGACGGCGCGCACGGACTCGTCCGCCTCCACCGAGGCCAGGGCCGCGCTCAGCTCGCGCACGAGCGGCTCGCTGATGGCGTTGGCCGGCGGCCGGTCCAGGGTGATCACCGCGAAGGATTCCTCCCGGTCGAGCCGCAGCGTCTCATACGCCATCGCGGGTCACTCCTTTGAGGAAGATGGTGGCGACCGCCTCCGCCGTGTCGCCGAGGCGGTAGGCCCGCTTGCCGAGCACCCAGGACGTGGCCACCTGGTCCATCGCGCCGAAGAGCACCTTCGTCGCCACCTTCACCGGCAGGTCGCTCCGGAACCGCCCCGCCGCGATCCCCTCCTGGAGCACGGAGCCGATGAGCGCGAAGTACTGCGAGACCTCGTGGGCGGAGGCGCCCCGGAAGAACTTGTGCCCCTGGCGGAGTTCCACCTGCACGACCTCCGCCAGCGCGGGGTTCCGCTCCAGGACCTCGAAGTGCAGCGCCACCAGCCGCCGGATCTTCGCGACCGCGTCGGGCTCGCGGGCGATCGCGGCCCGCAGCTGACCGACGAACGCCGCCATCTTCTCGCGGAAGAGGGTGACGAGGATCTCGTCCTTCGTCTTGAAGTACAGGTAGATGGTCCCGCTGGCGATGCCCGCCTCGCGCGCGATGTCGGAGACGCGCGAGTTGTAGTAGCCGCTCCGCGCGAAGACGCGGATGGCGGCCTCAATGATCTGCTGCGGCTTCTCGGGATCCCGCATGGCCTGGAGGCCCGCGGCCCGGCCACCGGGAGCGCGAGCCGACTGAACCGCGGTTCATTCTACGGGCCGGCCGGAAACCCTGTCAACGCGCGGCGCCCGCGCCGGGCCGGTCGCCTCCCGGCGTGGTAGAGTCGCCGCCATGCGGACCGCGTACCGCGTCGGCGCCATGCCCGGCCCGTGGCCGGCGACGGCGGACGGCGCCGCCTTCCTCTGGCGCCTGGTGGACACCTGCGAGCACGGCGGCATCGACTCGCTGTGGTTCTCCGAGCGCCTGTCCTCTCCCCTCCCGGTGCCCGAGCCGATGACGACGATGGCCGCCATCGCCGCCCGCACGTCGCGGCTGAAGTTCGGCCCGAGCGTGTTCGTGACGCCCTTCCGCACGCCCGTGCTCGCCGCGCGCGAGATCGCCATGATCGACTACCTGTCGAGGGGCCGGATGCTGCCGGCCTTCGGGATCGGCGTCGAGCACGAGCGCGAATTCCTGGCCGCCGGCGTGCCGTTCAAGGAGCGCGGCCGCCGCACCGACGAGGCCATCCGCATCATGCGTCGCCTGTGGAGCGAGCCCGACGTGAGCTTCGAGGGGGAGTTCTGGCGGCTCGACCGCATCACGGTGCTGCCGCGGCCGGTCCAGCAGCCGCTCCCCGTCTGGATCGGCGGCAACAGCGAGGCCGCCATGCGGCGCGCCGGACGGCTGGGCGACGGGTGGATCCCCTCGTTCGTCACGCCCGAGCAGGTGCGCGTGGGCGTGGAGAAGACGCAGGCGTTCGCCGCCGAGGCCGGACGCGAGGTGCCCGCCGACCACTTCGGCGCGCTCGTCTACTACGGCCTCGATCCCGACCCCGCCCGGGCCCGCGCGGCGGCCCTGCCCTTCGTCCCGCGCGGGCGTGTCGACGACGCCACCCTCGCCCGCTGCACGGCTTTCGGGCCCGCCGCGCTCGTCCTCGAGCGGCTCGACGAGTACGTGCGCGCCGGAGCGTCGAAGTTCATCCTCCGGCCGATGTGCCCGCCGGAGCGGATGCTCGACCAGCTCGCGCAACTGGCATCCGAGGTCGTGCCGGCCGTCCACCGGCGCTGACGCCGCCCGGGCCGCCTCAGGCGCCGCGCAGGATCTCGATCAGCGCGTCGGGATCCACGTTGCCGCCGGACAGGACGACCCCGACGGTGGCGCCCCGGGGCACGGGCAACCGGCCGGCGAGCACGGCGGCGGCGGCGACGGCGCCGGTGGGCTCCGTGACGACGTGGACGCGCAGGGCGAGAAAGCGGACGGCGGCCCGGATCTCGTCGTCCGTGACCAGGAGCACGCCCTCGACGTGGCGCTGGACGACGGGGAAGGTCAGGGCGCCGGGGATCGTGATGCGGATGCCGTCGGCGATCGTGGTGGGCGGAGGGATGCCGACCCGCTCGCCGCGCTGCAGCGACAGGGCGGTGTCGTTGGCGGTGTCCGCCTCCACACCGAAGACGCGGATGGCGGGCCGCAGCGCCCGCGCCGCCGTGGCGCACCCGGCGATGAGCCCGCCACCGCCGACGGGCACCACGAGCGCGTCGAGCTCCGGCACCTCCTCGAGCAGCTCGAGCGCCGCCGTCCCCTGCCCCGCCATGATCGCGAGATCGTCGTAGGGCGGCACGAGGACCCGCCCGGTCCGCTCGACGATCGCGCGGGCGACCTGCTCGCGGTCGTCCTTCTGCCGGTCGTAGAAGACGACCTCGGCCCCGTAGCCGCGCGTCGCCTCCAGCTTGAGCCGGGGGGCGTCGGTCGGCATGCAGATCACCGCCGTCGTGCCGACCAGGCGCGCGGCCAGCGCCACGCCCTGGGCGTGGTTGCCGGACGAGAACGCGACCACGCCGCGCTCCCGCTCGCCCGCGTCCAGCGTGAGCAGCTTGTTCAGCGCGCCCCGGAGCTTGAAGGCGCCCGCGCGCTGCAGGTTCTCGCACTTCAGCCGGACGCGGCAGCCGGTGACCTCGTCGAGCGGCTCGGAGACGAGCACCGGCGTCCGGAGGACCTGCCCGCGCAGCCGCTCGGCGGCCGCCCGCACGTCGGCGAGCGTCAGGCTCACAGCACGCCCTCGCCCCGCAACCCCTCGACCGCCGCCTCGTCCCAGCCGAGCCACTCTCGCAGCACCTCGCCCGTGTGCTCGCCCAGCCGGGGCGGGGGCAGACGGATCGCCCCCGCCGCCACCGAGAACTTCACCGGGATGCCGACCAGCCGCACCGGGCCGGCGCTCGGATGGTCCACGGTGTCCACCATGCCGCGATGGAGCACCTGCGGGTCCTCGAAGACCTGGTCGATCGTGTTGATCGGCCCCGCCGGCAGCCCCGCCTCCGCCATGATCCGGAGCCACTCGTCCCGGGTCCGCGTCCGCGTGCGCTCGGCGACGAGCGCCACGAGGGTCTCGCGGTGGGCGACGCGCTCCCGGTTCGTCAGGAACCGCTCGTCCTCCGCCCACTCCGGCGCGCCGAGGGCGGCGCACAGCCGGCGCCACATCGGCTCGTTGCCGGCGGCCAGGATCAGCCAGCCGTCGCGGGCCGGGAAGGCCTGGTACGGGACGACGGTCTCCTGGGCGCTGCCCCAGCGCTGCATGACGGTCCCTGCCAGCAGGTAGTTGGTCGCCGCGTTCATCATCGCCGCCACGCCCGCCT
>JAICGY010000052.1 GCA_025922915.1 Candidatus Methylomirabilota bacterium
CAACCGGCCGCTGACGTTCGAGGAGTTCACGCGGATCGTCCGCCAGACCGTGTACGTGTCCGCGACGCCGGGTGACTACGAGCTATGCCTGGCCGGGGAGGCCGTGGCCGAGCAGGTGATCCGTCCGACCGGCCTGACGGACCCCCTGATCACGGTGCGGCCCGCCGGCGACCAGGTGGACGACCTGCTCCACGAGATCCGGGCGCGCGCGGAGCGCGAGGAGCGGGTGCTCGTCACCACGCTGACCAAGCGCATGGCCGAGGACCTGACCGAGTACTACCAGCAGCTCGGGCTGCGCGTGCGCTACCTGCACTCGGACATCGACACGCTCGACCGGGTCGCCCTGATCCGCGACCTCCGGCTCGGGAAGTACGACGCCCTCATCGGCATCAACCTCCTGCGCGAGGGCCTCGACATCCCCGAGGTCTCGCTCGTCGCCATCCTCGACGCCGACAAGGAAGGCTACCTGCGCTCGGCGACCTCGCTCATCCAGACGGCGGGCCGGGCGGCCCGCCACGTCGGCGGCGAGGTCATCATGTACGCCGACCGCGTGACCGAGTCGATGCGCGAGACGCTCCGGGAGACGGAGCGGCGGCGGGCCCTCCAGGCCGCGTACAACGCCGAGCACGGCATCACCCCGGAGTCCATCCGGTCGTCCATCCGGGAGCTGCTGCAGACGATCTACGAGCGCGACTACTACACGGTGGAGGTGGCGGCGCCGGCGCCGGAGAGCTTCGCCACCGCGGCCGACCTCGAGCGCCGCGTGGAGACGCTCGAGGGCGAGATGCGCGAGGCCGCCCGCCGGCTGGACTTCGAGCGCGCCGCCGAGCTGCGCGACCGCGTGCGGGCCCTGCGCAAGGCCGCGGTCTAGACGCCGACCCCGGCCGGGACGACCCCGTCCCACGCCGGGGTGCGCTCGGCGTAGGGCGGCGTCACCGTGGGTCCCTCGCCGGCGACCGTCGTCCGCCGCATGACGCGGCGGTGGCGGGCGGCATCCCACGGCCGCCCCCGGTGCAGGACGCACCGGTTGTCCCACATCACCAGGTCCCACGGTTGCCACCGGTGCGCGTAGACGCACTCGGGGCGCGTGGTGTGGGCGAGGAGGTGGTCGAGGAGCCGCCGCGACTCGTCGTAATCGAGCCCCTCGATGTACCAGGCGTGCGAGCCGATGTAGATCGACCGCCGCCCGTTGGCGGGGTTGGCCCGGACGAGCGCCTGGCGGACGGGCGGCAACTCCGACTCGTGCTCCGGGTCGAAGAGGCCCGGCGCGATGGTGCTGCGCGAGTAGAGGATGCTGTGGACGACCACGCGTCCGTCGAGCCGGCGCCGCGTCGCCTCCGGCAGCGTGGCGTACGCGTGGCGCATGCTCGCGAACTCGGTCTCCCCGCCGACGGGCGGCACCTCGCGTGCCGAGAGCAGCGAGGCCATCGCGGGCACCGGCTTGAACGAGCTGTCGGAGTGCCAGAGCTGGTTGCCCGACTGGTAGACCATGCGCCGGTCGGTCCAGTCCATCAGCCGCCCCTCGTTCGCCGGGTCGAGGTTCGACAGGTCCACGAGGTTCTCGTGCAGGCGCCGCTCCTGGCCGGGCGACTTGATGGTGGTCTCGAGCGGCCCGAAGCGCCGGCTGAACGCCATCTGCTGTTCGTCGGTGAGCTGCTGGCCGGGGAAGACGAGCACCGAGTGCTCCTGGAAGGCGTCGAAGATCCGCTGGAACACCGGGGCCGCCAGCGGCCGCGCGAGGTCCACGCCCTCCACGCGCGCCCCGAGGCAGTCGTGCACCGGGATGATCGTCGGCATGCCGTCCGCGTCCGCCATGACCCGCCTCCTTGGCCCTCGACGATAGGCGATACCGGCCGCCCCGGCAAGCGGGGCCGGCGGGGGACACCGGGCCGCCGCCAGGGGCGCTCCCACGGCGAACGTCGCGGGTCGTTACAATGAGGGGGATGACGCTGGAGGAGAAGCTCGCGCGGGTGCCGGACCGGCCGGGCGTGTACCTGTACCGGGACGCCAAGGCGCAGGTCGTGTACGTCGGGAAGGCGGCGTCGCTGCGGAGCCGCGTGCGCTCCTACTTCCAGGAGTCGCGCGCTCACGATCCGAAGACGGACGCCCTCGTGCGGCAGATCGCCGACCTCGAGGTCATCGTGACCGACAACGAGCTCGAGGCCCTGATGCTCGAGGCCAACCTCGTCCGCAAGCACCGGCCGCGCTACAACATCATCCTCCGGGACGACAAGCACTACCCCTTCCTCAAGCTGACGACGGACGAGCCGTTTCCGCGGCTGGTGGTCGCCCGCCGCGTGCAGAACGACGGCGCCACCTACTACGGCCCGTTCTACCCCGCGACCGCGATGCGGGAGACGCTGAAGCTCACGCGCCAGCTCTTCCCGCTGCGCACGTGCGCGATCACGATCGACGGCCGCCTCGAGCGCCCGTGCATCCAGTACGCGATCCACCGCTGCAACGCCCCGTGCACGGGCTGGGAGACGCGCGAGGGCTACGCGGGGACCGTCCGCGACGTCCAGCGCTTCCTGGAGGGTCGGGACGACGAGATCGCGCAGCGGCTCACCGACGAGATGGAGCAGGCCGCGGGCGACCTCAAGTTCGAGCGGGCGGCCGTGCTCCGCGACCAGATCCAGGCGCTCAACAAGGTGCGGGAGCGGCAGAAGATCATCTCGACGGAGCCGGTGGACCAGGACGTCATCGGCGTCGTCCGGCAGGGCGACGACGCGTGCGTCGAGCTCTTCTTCGTCCGCCGCGGCCGTCTGGTGGGTCGCGAGGCGTTCTTCTTCGATCGCGTGGCGGGCTGGGCCGACGGCGAGATCCTCTCCGCCTTCCTCCGCCAGTTCTACCGCCGGAGCGTGACCCCGGCCCCCGAGGTGCTCCTCTCCGAGGACGTGCCGGAGGCGGACCTGACCGCGGAGTGGCTGAGCGGCCTCGCCGGACGCCGGGTCCAGGTGAGCGCCCCCCAGCGCGGGCCGCGGCGCGAGTTCGTGGCGATGGCGGAGGCCAACGCGGCGCTCGCCCTCCAGAACCACCTCCTCTCTCGCGACAACCGGCAGCAGCTCGTCCTCGAGGAGCTCCGCCGGAGCCTGAGCTTGCCGGGACCGCCGAACCGGATCGAGGGCTACGACATCTCGAACATCCAGGGGACGGAGCAGGTCGGATCGATGGTCGTGTGGGAGAACGGCGAGCTGAAGAAGGACGACTACAAGCGCTTCCGGATCCGCACGGTGGTGGGGGCGGACGACTTCGCGTCGCTCCGCGAGGTCCTCGCGCGGCGCTTCGGGCGGGCCCTCGAGGAGGGCGGCGTGCTGCCCGACCTCGTGCTGATCGACGGCGGCCGCGGGCAGCTCAACGTCGGGGTCCAGGTGCTCCAGGAGCTGGGGCTCGACTGGCTTCCGGTGGCATCGCTGGCCAAGCAGGAGGAGCTCGTCTTCGTGGGCGACCAGGCGCAGCCGCTGGCGCTGGACCCGACCTCGCCCGCCCTCCACACGCTGCAGCGCATCCGGGACGAGGCGCACCGGTTCGCGGTGACCTATCACAAGAAGCTGCGGACGCGGCGGACGATCCAGTCCGTCCTGGACGCCATCCCGGGCGTGGGCCCGACCATCCGCACCAGCCTCCTCCGGACGCTGGGCTCCGCGCGCCGCGTGCGCCAGGCCTCCGTCGCCGAGCTCGCCGCCGTCCCGAAGGTGACGCCCCGCCTGGCCCAGCGGATCTACGAGCACTTCCACCCGCCCGCACCGGCCGACGCCGCCGCCGGCGCGGACGCCGGCGCGCCCGGGCGGAGCGCGACGCTCGATCCGGCCGGGAACCGCCCCGTGCCGGCGGCGGTTCTCTCCGACGACGCGTCGACCGGCGGCGAGCCCGGCGCGCGAGGGAGGTGAGTCCCATGAGGAAGCTGATGGTGGTGACGGCGGTGGCGGTGAGCCTGGCGCTCACCAGCTCCGCGGCGTTCGCCAGCTCCTGCCCGCGGGTCATCAAGCAGGGCCGCGACGCGGCGGCGAAGATGAAGAAGGACGATCCCAAGGTCAAGGCCGCGGTCGCGAAGCTGGACGAGGCCCAGAAGCTCCACGACGGCGGCAAGCACGGCGAGTCGATGGCGAAGGCCAACGAGGCGCTGGCGGATCTCGGCGTCAAGCAGTAGCCCGGTGGCGCCGCGAGGGCGGAGCGACCGCTCCCCCTCGCGGCCGGCCGTTCTTGCCCCCCACCTGCAAGTCTGGTAAAAATCGAGCGTTATCATGTCCATCGACCGCTATCCCTTCAGCGAGATCGAAGCCAAGTGGCAGCGGACCTGGGAGGAGCGCCGGCAGTTCCACGTCACCGAGGATCCCGCCCGGCCGAAGTTCTACTGCCTCGAGATGTTCCCGTACCCATCGGGCCGCATCCACATGGGGCACGTCCGGGTGTACGCCATCGGCGACCTCCTCGCCCGCTACAAGTGGATGCGCGGGTTCAACGTGCTCCACCCCATGGGCTGGGACGCGTTCGGCCTGCCCGCCGAGAACGCCGCCATCGAGCACGGGGTCCACCCGGCCATCTGGACCTACGAGAACATCGACTACATGCGGTCGCAGCTGAAGAAGATGGGCATCTCGTACGACTGGGACCGCGAGCTGGCCACCTGCGACCCCGCCTACTACCGCTGGGAGCAGCTCATCTTCATCCGCATGCTCGAGCGCGGGCTCGCGTACCGGCGCCGCTCGACGGTGAACTGGTGCCCGTCGTGCTTGACCATCCTCGCCAACGAGCAGGTCGAGGCGGGGCGTTGCTGGCGCTGCGACTCCGAGGTCACGACGCGCGAGATCGACGGCTGGTTCTTCAAGATCACCGCCTACGCCGACGAGCTCCTGCAGTGGTGCGACCGGCTGCCGGGCTGGCCGGAGCGCGTCATGACGATGCAGCGGAACTGGATCGGTCGCAGCGAGGGGGTGGAGTTCGACCTGCCGGTGGCCGGCCGGCCCGAGGTGCGCATCCGGGTCTTCACGACCCGGCCCGACACCTCGTTCGGGATGACCTATGCCGTGCTGGCCCCCGAGCACCCCCTCGTGGACACGCTCGTGACGGACGCCGACGAGCGGGCGGTCGTCCAGGGGTTCCGCCAGGAGGTGGCGCGGGAGTCGGAGATCGAGCGCCTGGCCACCGATCGCCCCAAGCGCGGGCTGCGTCTGCGCGCGCGTGCGGTCAACCCCTTCACCGAGCGCGAGGTGCCGCTCTTCCTGGCCGACTACGTACTCATGGGCTACGGCACGGGCGCCATCATGGCGGTTCCCGGGGAGGACCAGCGGGACTGGGACTTCGCGCGGCAGCACGACCTCCCGATCATCGAGACGGTGCAGCGGCCGCCCGGGTGGACCGGCGAGGCCTACACGGGCGACGGCGTCAAGATCAACTCGGGGTTCCTCGACGGGCTCGCCATCCCCGAGGCCAAGCGCCGGGCGACGGAGTGGCTCGTGGAGCGGGGCCTGGGAACGGCGAAGGTCAACTACCGGCTCCGCGACTGGGGCATCAGCCGCCAGCGCTACTGGGGCGCGCCCATCCCCGTCGTGTACTGCGAGGCCTGCGGGATGGTGCCCGAGAAGGAGGAGAACCTCCCGGTCGTGCTGCCCCGCGACGTCCAGATCTCGGGCAAGGGCGGCTCGCCGCTCGCCGAGGTCGCCTCGTTCGTGAACACCACCTGTCCCCGCTGCGGTGGGCGGGCGCGGCGGGAGACGGACACGATGGACACCTTCGTGGAGTCCTCGTGGTACTTCCTCCGCTACTGCTCCCCGCGGTACGAGCAGGGGATGTTCGAGCCCGGGGCGGCCGACTACTGGATGCCGGTCGACCAGTACATCGGCGGCATCGAGCACGCCGTCCTCCACCTCCTCTACGCGCGCTTCTACACCAAGGTGCTCCGGGACCTCGGGCTCCTGAAGGTGGACGAGCCGTTCAAGGCGCTCCTCTCGCAGGGCATGGTGATCAAGGACGGCGCCAAGATGTCGAAGTCGCGGGGCAACGTCGTGGATCCCGACGATCTCATCCGGACGTACGGGGCCGACACCGCGCGCCTGTTCTCGCTCTTCGCGGCGCCGCCCGAGAAGGACCTGGACTGGAACGACCACGGGGTCGAGGGCGCCAGCCGGTTCCTCAACCGCGTGTGGCGGTTCATCCTGACCCATCGGGGCGAGCTCGCGGAGGCCGGAGCGCCGGGCCGGCGGGCGGCGCCCAGCACGGAGCTCGGCCGTGGCTTCCGACGCACGATCCACGAGACGATCGCCCGGGTCACCGAGGACATCGAGAAGGACTTCCACTTCAACACCGCGATCAGCGCCGTCATGGAGCTGGTCAACGCGCTCTACGCCTTCGAGCCCGCCGCGCGCGACGCGATGCCGGCCGGCGAGCGCGCGGCGCTGCTGCGCGAGGGGGTCGAGACGGTGCTGCAGCTCCTGGCGCCGATCTGTCCCCATCTGGCCGAGGAGCTCTGGGAGCGGCTCGGCCACCGCGAGAGCCTCTTCGCCGGCGGCTGGCCCGAGCCGGACCCGGGGGCGCTGGTCCGCGAGGAGGTCACGCTCGTCGTGCAGGTCGACGGCAAGGTGCGCAGCCGGCTGGCGGTGGCGGCCGGCGCCGCCGAGGACCAGGTGCGGCGGCTCGCGCTCGACGACGAGAAGATCCAGTCGTGGCTGCGCGGCCGCGCCGTCGAGCGGGTGGTGATCGTCCCCGGACGGCTCGTCAACGTCGTCACCCGCGCGTGAGCGCCGCCCTCCGACCGTGCGTCGCCCTGCTGCTGCTGGCGCTGGTCGTCGCAGGATGCGGCTACTCGCTCCGGGGAACGCTGCCGGCCCACATCCGGACGGTCGCGGTGCCCGTGTTCGAGAACCGCACGCGCGAGCCGGCCGTCGAGGGGCTGATCACGCGCGCCATCGTCGAGGCGTTCTCCACCAACGGGCGGCTGCGGGTCGTGCGCCGCCAGGATGCCGACGCCGTGCTGGAGGGGGAGATCGTGGGGTACGACGTCAACTCCATCGCGTTCGACCAGCAGGCGAACATCAGCCAGTACCGGCTCGTCGTGACCCTCAACCTCCGCCTGCGTGACATGCGGCAGGGTCGCGTGCTCTTCGAGCAGGCCAGCGTCCGCGAGCAGGCGGACTTCCGCGTGGCGGGACCGGTGTCACTCACCATCGGCCGCGAGGAGACGGCGCTGCGGCAGGCCGCGACCGACATCGCGCGCGCCGTCGTCGCGCTCGCCGTCGACCGGTTCTGACCGGCGACGTGGACTACCGCGCCCTCCTGCAGGCGGCGGACCGGGGCGATCCGCCGCCGCTCGCCCTCCTGCACGGCGGTGACGCGCAGCTCATCGACGACGCGCTGGGCCGCGTCACGGCCGGGCTCTTCGCCGACCCGACCGAGCTGGCGCTCGGGCGCGAGGTGCTCGAGGGCGACGAGACCACGGCGGAGGCGGTGGTGCGGTCGGCCATGACGCTGCCCCTCATGACGCGGCGACGGCTCGTGGTCGTCCGCCGCTGTCAGGCGCTGCCGGCGCGCGGCGCCGACGCGCTGGGCGCGTACGTCCGCGATCCCAATCCGGGCACCTGCCTGCTGCTCCTGGCCGACGAGCCGCTCGCCGGCCAGCGCGACCGCCGGGACCACTGGCTGCTCGGGGTGCTGCCGGCGGCCGCCATCGTCGCGCTGCCCGCCTGGCGGGGCCGGGTGATCGAGAACTGGCTCAAGCAGCGCGCGGCCCGCGAGGACCTCGCCGTCGGCGACGAGGCGGCCCGCCTGCTGGTGCAGTGGGTCGGCGAGGACGGGGCGCGGCTGCTGGGCGAGGCGCGCAAGGCGGCGCTGGCCGGTGGCCCCGACAACCGCACGGTCGGCGTCGCCGAGGTCACGGCGATCGTGGGGGAGCACCGCGTCGCCGACGTCTTCGAGCTGCTGCGCGCGGTGGAGCGGGGCGAGCCGGGCGCGGCCCTGCGCACGCTCGAGCGCCTGCTCGCGATCGAGCCGCCGATCCTCGTCCTGGCCCACCTCACGACGTCCACCCGCATGGCCCTGACCGCGCGCGAGCTCGCCGGGCGGGGCGAGCCGGCGGACGCCATCGCCCGCGCCCTGCGCCGCCCGCTCCCCGTGGTGCAGGCGCTGCTCCCCCGGGTGACGGGGCCGGCGGGCAGCCGGCTCGGCCGCCTGCTCGACCGGTGCTGGGAGACCGAGTGGCGGCTGAAGTCCGGGGGCGAGCCCCGCGCGGAGCTCGTCGCGCTCGTCACCGAGCTGTGCGGGGCCGGCTGAGCGCCGCCCGCGGGCGCCACGGCGGGGTGGCCGTCGCGCTGCTGCTCGTCCTCCTGTCCGTGACGACCGCGGGCGCGACGCCCGCCCCGCCGTGCTCCGACTGTCTCGACGCGGGCGCGGCCGCCGCGCCGATCCGGGTGCCCCCCGGGACGCCGCTCGGCGGCTACGGCAGCCTCGCGCGGCGCGCCCTCGTGCCCGACGTGCTCGATCGCCACCCGCACGCGTTCTGGTTCAAGCCCGGCGGTGGGATGCGGGACCCGCTCCTGGCTCGCGCCCTGGTGCTGGAGTCGGCGGGCCGCCGCGTCACCTGGGTGGCGCTCGACGTGATCGCGGTCGATCGTGGGCTGACGGACGAGGTGGCCCGGCGTCTGGTCGCCGGCGGGCACGACCCGGGCACGCTCCTGGTCTCCGCCACGCACACCCACTCGGGCCCGGGAGCCTTCGTGGACACGTTCGTCATGGGCATGGTGGCGCTCGACCGGTTCGACGGCGAGGTGCGCGAGGCCGTCGTGGCGGCCGCCGTGGCCGCCGTGGACGAGGCGCGCGCCCGGCGGCGGCCGGCCCGGCTGGCGGCGGGGCGGACGAGCGTCGTGGGCGCGGTGCGCAGTCGCCTGCGGCTGCCGATCGACGACGAGATGCTCGTCCTGCGCGTGACGGACGCCGACGGCGCCCCGGTCGCGGCGCTGTGGAACTTCGCGATCCACGGAACGGTGCTCGGCCCGCGCAACGGGCGGCTGAGCGGCGATGTCATGGGGGCCGCGTCGCGGCTCCTCGAGCGCGAGCTCGGGGTCCCCGCGCTCTTCGTCAACGGCGCCGTCGGCGACGTGAGCCCCGCACGCCACGGCGACCACGCGGTCGAGGAGATGGGGGCCCTGCTGGCGGGGGCGGCGGGCGCGGCCTGGCAGGCCGCGCGCCCCATGCCGCCGGCGCTCGAGGCGGCAAGCCACACCGTGGCGCTGCCCGCGCCCCGGCTCTCGCTGCGGAACTGCCTGGGCGGCTGGGTGCCGGCCGCCCTCGCGATCCCGCTCGGCTCCACGTTCCCGGACGACGCCACGCTGACCGCGGTCCGGACCGGCGACATCGCCTGGATCGCGATCCCCGGAGAGCTGCAGACGGCTCTCGGGGTGAACCTCAAGCGCACGGGGCAGGAGTGGTTTCGCCACGCCGCCGTGGCGGGCCTGACCAACGGCTACCTCGGCTACCTGGTCACGCCCGCCGCGTACGGGACGCCGTCGTACGTCACGTGCTCGAGCCTCTACGGCGCCGAGACCGGCCGGTGTCTGCGCGACGCGGCCGGCGGCCTGCTGCGAGCGCTCGCGGAGGGAAGCCGGCCGCCGGCGGCCGGGTGCGACGGAGGGGCGGGCCGGTGAGCCGGGTGGGCGACGCTACGTGGCGGAGACCAGGCGACGGGCCAGCGCGGACTTCTTGCGGGCGGCCGTGTTGCGGTGGACGACGCCCTTGCTGACGGCCTTGTCGAGCGCGCGGATGGCGTCGTGGATGGCCGTGCGGGCCTCCTCGCCCTGGGCGGCGCGCGCGGTCTTCACCGCGCTCCGGACGCGCGACCGGACCGTGCGGTTGCGGAGGCGCTGACGCTCGCTCTGGCGCATGCGCTTCATCGCCGACTTGATGTTCGCCACCTGAACCCTCCCTCTCGGGGTCGCGGGAATGATGGCCGGCGCCGACGCGCGGGCCACCGTGCATCATGCCGAACCCGTCGCGGATTATCAAGGTGAGCGGACTCGAGCACCAGGTCGTGCGCGCCTTCGGCTCCATCGGCACCGCGACCCTGGCCAGCCGCGTCCTCGGCTTCGTCCGCGACATGGTGGTGGCCCTCGTCTTCGGGGCGGGTCCGGTCACCGACGCCTTCTTCGTCGCCTTTCGCATCCCGAACGTCCTGCGGCGCCTGCTCGCCGAGGGGGCCCTCTCCACGGCGGCGATCCCGGTGCTGAGCGATTACGTGGTGAACCAGCCGGGGGAACCCCTGCGGCGGATGCTCCGGGCCCTGCTGGGCGGGGCGCTGCTGGCGCTCGGACTGGCGGCGGTGCTGGGCATGGTGTTCGCGCCCGCGATCGTCGCCCTCGTGGCCCCCGGCTTCGCCGCCGACCCCGGCCAGCACGCCCTCGCGGTCCTGCTGACCCGCGTGATGTTCCCGTACCTGGTGCTGGTCGGCCTCGCCGCGCTCGCCATGGGGATCCTCAACACCCACGGCCGGTTCTTCGCGGCGGCGCTCGGGCCGGCCGTCCTGAACCTCGGCATGATCGCCGCCGTCCTCGCGCTGTCCGGCCGCGTGGACCCGCCGATCCTGGCCCTCGCCATCGGTGTCCTCGTCGGCGGGCTGGGCCAGCTCCTCGTCCAGCTGCCGAGTGTCAGGGCTCTCGGCCTCCTGCTGCCGCCCTCGGCGCAGCTCGCACATCCCGCCGTCGGGCGCGTCGCCCGGCTGCTGCTGCCGGCGGCCCTCGGCCTGGCCGCCGTCCAGGTGATGGTCTTCGTCAACACGCTGCTCGCCTCCCTGCTGCCGGCCGGCTCCATCTCGTACCTGTACTACGCCGACCGCCTGATGGAGCTGCCCCTCGGCGTGTTCGGCATCGCGCTGGCGTCGGCCTCGCTGCCCGCGATGTCCCGGCAGGCCGCGGTCGGCGACCTCCGCGGGGTCGCGACGACCCTCGCCCTCGCGGTGAGGCTGGCCGCCTGGGTCTCCGTCCCGGCGACGGTGGGGCTCGTCCTCCTCGGCGAGCCCATCGTCCGGGTCCTGTTCGAGCGGGGGCGCTTCGGTCCCGCCGCCACGGACGCCACCGCCTGGGCGCTCGTCTGGTACGCGGTCGGGCTCGTCGGGTTCGGCACCGCGCGCATCGCGGCCCAGGCCTTCTATGCGATCGGAGCCCCCGGGACGGCGGTGAGGATCGGGGCGGCGGCCGTGGCGGTCAACGTCGTGGCGGCCCTGCTGCTCATGGAGCCGATGGGCCACGCCGGCCTCGCCCTGGCGTCGTCGATCGGCGCCTACGTGAACGCCCTCGTCCTGCTCTGGGTGGCGCGCCGCCGGCTCGGCCCCCTGGGCGGGCGCGAGCTGGCCCGGTCGCTCGCACGCACGGCCGCGGCCTGCGTCCCCCTCGCGCTCTGGTGTGTGCTCGCCCGGTGGCTCCTGCCTGCCGATGCCGCGTTCGCGACCCAGGCGGGATGGCTGGCCCTCACCGTCGGCGCCGGCGCGGTGCTCTTCTGGATCGCGAGCGCCGTGCTGGGCTGTCCCGAGCGGGTCGCCCTCCGCCGGGTGTTGCCGTCGCGGGAACCACGTTGATATAATCCGTCGTGCACTCCCGGAGCCCGGCCGACCTCCCCGCCATGCGGAGCGTGCCCCCGGAGATCTCGGCCCCCCGATGACCTCCGTGGCGGAGTTTCTCGGGGCGCTGCAGGCAGAGCAGGGGGCGTCCCGGAACACTCTCGCCGCGTACCGTCACGACCTCGACGACTTCCTGGGTCACCTGCGCGCGCGCCGCCTCGACGTGGCCCGGGCCGGTCGCGACGACGTGGTCGCCTGGGTCGAGCACCTGCGCGCCCGGGGCCTGGCACCGTCCAGCGTCGCCCGCCGCCTGTCGGCCCTGCGCGGCTTCTACCGGCACCTCGTCCGCGAGGAGCAGGTCCGGCGCGACCCGACCGAGCACGTCGAGGCTCCGCGTCCGCGCCGGCCGCTGCCGCGAGCGCTGTCCCGGGCGGCCGCCGCGGCGCTCGTGGAGGCTCCCGACATCGCGACCCCCTCGGGCCTCCGGGACCGCGCGATCCTCGAGCTGCTCTACGCCTCCGGCATGCGCGCCTCCGAGTGCCTCGGGCTGCGGGTGGAGGACGTCAATCTCACGGCCGCGTACGCCGTGTGCACGGGCAAGGGCGGCAAGCAGCGGCTGGTCCCCGTGGGCCGGGAAGCGCTGGGCTGGGTGCGCCGCTACCTCGCCGACGCACGACCCCGCGCGACGCGGCGCCGTGATTGCGGGCGTCTCTTCGTGAATCCACGTGGCGGCCCGCTGTCGCGACAGTCGCTGTGGACCCTGGTCCGCCGCGCCGCGCGGACGGCGGGACTCGGGCCGCGCGTCTCGCCGCACGTGCTCCGGCACTCTTTCGCCAGCCACCTGCTCGAGGGTGGGGCCGACCTCCGGGCGGTGCAGGCGATGCTCGGACACGCCGACATCTCGACGACGCAGATCTACACCCACCTGCCGAGCGCCACGCTGAGACGGATGTACCGGCGCTTCCATCCGAGGGCCTGAGGTGGCCCGCCGGGCCCACGCCTACCCGCAGGTGACGCCCATCGCGGCGGATCTCGTCGACCAGCCCGTCACGACGGCGCCCGTCGGCGTCGGCGCCGCCGACGCGCTGCGGCTGGCGCGCCGCCGCGGCGCCGTCGGCGTGGCGTGCGGGAAGGCGGGCTGGGCGCTGACCGAGGACCTGGCGCGGGCCCAGGGGCTGGGGCTCGCCGGGATTCCCGCGGAGGCCCTCGCCCGCCGCCTGCCGGTCGTGGATGCGCACGCGGCGGAGGTGACGGTGCGCCGCCACCTGCGCGCGGGGGCGGCGGCCGTCGTCGTCGTGGAGCGCGGCACGCCCGTCGGTGCCGTCACTCGCGGGCCGGCGCCGCTCGCGATCTCGATGCAGGCGCGGCTCGAGCAGACGCTGGACGTGCCGGCTCTCCAGGTGCTCGCGACGACGGCACGTCTGGCGGCGGCCGCGGGCGCGCGGGCCTTCGCGGTGGGGGGCATCGTGCGCGACGCGTGGCTCGGCCGTGCGGCCGACGGCCGTGACCTAGACGTCGTCGTCGAGGGCGACGGGCCGGAGGTCGCCCGCCTGCTCGCCGACGCCCTCGGCGGCACGCTGGTCGAGCACGAGCGGTTCCTCACCGCCTCCGTCGCCCGGCCCGGCGGCGGGCGCGTGGACGTCGTGACGGCGCGCTCGGAGCGCTACGAGACGCGCGGCGCTCTGCCGCGCGTCATGCCCGCCGGCATCGAGGCCGATCTGCGGCGCCGCGACTTCGCGGTCAATGCCATGGCGATCGAGCTCGGCGACGGCGGCTTCCCCTTGCTGGATCCGTTCGGAGGCACCGCGGACCTCGGCCGGCGCCGCCTGCGGATCCTGCACCCGCTGTCGTTCGTCGAGGACCCGACCCGCATCTTCCGAGCGGCCCGGTACGCCGCCCGCCTGGGGCTGGCGCTCGACGCCTGGAGCGTGCGCTGCCGAAGGCTGGCCCTCGACCTGGTGCCCTACGAGGCCCTGTCGGGCCACCGCCTGGCGGCCGAGATCCAGCGGATCCTCGCCGAGCCCACGGCCGGGGCGGCGCTGGTCGGCCTCGCGCGCGCCGGCGCCTTCCGGCTGCTGCACCCGTCCTGGCGCGCCACCGCCGCGACCGTGGCCCGGCTCGCCGCCGTGCCCGAGGCGCTCGTCTGGGCGCGCGCCCACGTCCTTGCGGCCGCGCCCGTGGCCTTGGCCGGGCTGGCGGTGGCCGCCGATCAGCCGGACGCCGTCGCGCAGGCAGCGCTCCGGGGCCTGGCCCTGTCCGGCGCGCCGCTGGACGAGGCCCTCGCGGCGCGCGCCGGGGCGGTGGACCGCCTCGCCCGGGTGCGCCAGGCGCCGCGGCGCAGCGACGTCGCGGCCGCCCTGCGCGACCTCGGGCCCACCGCGCTGGCCTGGCTGCACCTCGTGGCCGAGCCGGCGGCACGGGCACGCCTCGACTGGTTCGCGAGCGCCGGGCGCTCCGTGGAGTCCGCGCTGGGCGGCGAGGAGCTGATCGCCCTCGGCATCCCGCCGGGGCCGGCCCTCGCCGAGGCGCGGCGGGCCTTGCGCGACGCGCGCCTGGACGGCGTCGCGGACGACCGGGAGACGGCGGTGGCGTGGGTGCGGCAGTGGGTCCAGACTCGAACGACGGAGGGATAGGTGGCCCCGAAATTCGTCTTCGTGACCGGCGGTGTCGTGTCCTCGCTCGGAAAAGGGCTGGCCGCGGCGTCGATCGGCGCCCTGCTCGAGGCCCGCGGCTATCGCGTCGCCCTGCAGAAGATGGACCCGTACATCAACGTGGACGCCGGCACCATGAGCCCCTACCAGCACGGCGAGGTGTTCGTGACCGACGACGGGGGCGAGACGGACCTGGACCTCGGCCACTACGAGCGGTTCACCTCGGCGCGGGTGAGCCGGGAAAACAACGTCACCACCGGCAAGGTCTACTTCTCGGTGATCCAGAAGGAGCGGCGGGGCGACTACCTGGGGCGCACCGTGCAGGTCATCCCGCACATCACGGACGAGATCAAGGCGAGTATCCGGAAGATCGCCCGTGACGTCGACGTCGTGATCGTCGAGGTCGGCGGCACGGTCGGCGACATCGAGAGCCTGCCCTTCCTAGAGGCCATCCGTCAGCTGAAGAAGGACGTCGGCAAGGACCAGGTGCTCTACGTCCACCTCACGCTGGTGCCGTTCATCCAGGCCGCCGCCGAGCTCAAGACCAAGGCCACGCAGCACTCGGTCAAGGAGCTCCGCGCGATCGGGATCCAGCCCGACATCCTGCTCTGCCGCACCGACCGGTACCTGCCGCCGGGCATCAAGTCGAAGATCGCTCTCTTCTGCGACGTGGAGGAGGAGGCGGTCATCACCGCCAAGGACGTGGAGACCGTCTACGAGGTTCCGCTCGTGTTCCACCGCGAGGGGCTGGACGAGATCGTGGTCAAGCTCCTCGGGCTGGAGCCGCGGCCCATCGACCTCTCGCGCTGGGAGGACGTCGTCCGCCGCGTGAAGTCGCCGCGGACGGCCACGCGGATCGCGGTGGTGGGGAAGTACGTCGACCTCAAGGACTCGTACAAGAGTCTGATCGAGGCCCTCGCGCACGGCGGCATCGCGAACGACGCGCGCGTGGACCTCGCCTGGGTGGACGCCGAGCAGATCGAGCGCGACGGGGCGGCCGCGCACTTCAAGGACGTCCACGGCGTCCTCGTGCCGGGCGGCTTCGGCGACCGGGGGATCGAGGGCAAGATCGCCGCCGTGCGGTGGGCCCGCGAGCAGCGCGTGCCGTACCTGGGCATCTGCCTCGGCATGCAATGCGCGGTGATCGAGTACGCGCGGCACGTCTGTGGCCTGACCGGCGCCAACTCGTCGGAGTTCGCCCCCGGGGCGCCCCACCGGGTCATCGACCTGCTCCCGGAGCAGCGCACGCTGGCC